>JAGHBI010000092.1 GCA_021161055.1 Candidatus Iainarchaeum sp.
ATTAATTCTAGTTACTTATTTAAATATTGAGTTATATATTATTATTTGGAGGCACTATTATTTATTTCTACCCCTGTGATTCCATGAATCCGGAAAGCATTAAAAAAGGTATTTTTCTTGGAGTGCTTTTTCTTTTAGTTGCCGCTCTCTTCGCATTTTACTTCAGCCTGCCCCTGTTGCAGATGTTTGCAAGCGATATATTCTGGCTTGCTGTTCTTGTGCTGGTGCTTATTGCGCTCTGGAAAACAAAGGCTTTTCACAATATTCTTATAAAACTCAGGGATTATGAGCGCGCAGTGATATTTCGCTTCGGTAAGTTCAACCGCATCGGAGGTCCTGGCTGGGCCCTAATGATTCCATTTATTGAATCCTATTCCCGCGTGGATCTGCGCACAAAAACTTTGGACATAGAGAAGCAGGATGTTATTACCCGCGATTCTATTGAGATAAGGATCGATACCGTTATTTACCTTAGGGTGGAAAAAGACAATGAAAGTGTTGCTCGCTCCGTTCTTGAGGTTGAGAACTTTGAGGAGGCTTCGCGCACATATGTGATGTCTGCTTTGCGTGATATAATTGGTGAGATGACACTGCCAGAGGTTATTGCAAACATAGATAAAATAAATAAGCACCTGCACGAGTCCCTGTCCGCAGTTGCTGAAAAATGGGGTCTGAACGTAATTGCTGTTCAGATAAAGGATGTTGATCTGCCGGATGTTGTGCTGAAGGCGATGCACGAGCAAAAAGCAGCCGTGCAGGAAAGACTTGCCAGAATGGAGCGTGCCGAAGCAAGCAAGATTGAGATAAACGCTGTAAAGGAAGCTACTGCTGACTTGAGCGATAGGGCTCTGAACTATTACTATATAAAAGCTCTTGAAAAAATCTCCGATGGTCGGAGCACCAAGATAATATTCCCTCTGCAGTTCACATCGTTGGCACAGTCCATAAGTGAAAAGCTGAGCGCAGGCGAAGCAGAAAAGCTTGTTCCCTTGCTCAGAAAAGCTCTCGAAATAAATGTGGGAAAGGCAGTTGCAAAGGCAAAGAAATAGTCCTTAAATCAAAGGGATAAAATTTATTCCACTTTAATTACCGCAATAACCAGTGCAATCATATAAACCATGGAAAGGCTTAACGCAAACAAGTTCATTCCTGCTTTGGAGCCTGCTTCTATGGCTGCGCCAAATATCAGCGAGATAACTGCTGCAGCAAGCAGAATGGCTGAGTCTGCTGCTATACGCTCTATTTCATGCGTGAAATGCCTCTGCTTTGTAACAGCTATCGAAATCAGGCCACCTGCAATCGCTCCCAAAAAGTAGCCCACAAACTCTGGAATGCCATGAGGCAATAAACCAAAAAATTTGAAGTGGTCGCTTGCCAGAAGGGTTTTTCCCACCCATGTGCCAACAACGCTCGCGTTCCAGGATATGAGAAAGATCGCGCCCGCACCAAATATGAATGAGAATATAACAGCCGCAACAAGCACACTTAAATTGTTCACAAGTATTATGCTAAACCAATAGAAAAATTCGCCTAAGCGCGAACTCTCAATATCGAAAACCTTTCCCGTGCTCTGGCTTATCTGTGCTATATAGCTCAGCGTCTTTTCCTGCTCAGCAAACGCTTGAGCTTTACCTGCTATCGACACGCATATATGAGACGCACAAACTTTAAGCTCCTGTGATGGAAGCAGCAAATACATTGAGGCATAGCCTATGATCACACCCAAAGTGAAAAACGTATATATCGCTATAAGCTGAACGTTTCTTTCAAGGAATCTTTCGCTCAGTATGGGCACTCTAGCCTCTTCGCTCTCCTCCCGAACAAAAACATTGTGGATTACAGGCATCACCGCTATTGTTATGAATGCAATCGCAAGCAGGCCGGCGTCGCTGAAGAATATATGCACAACCATGGTTGAGCACCAGCTGAGCACAATGCCCAAAAAGAGCATGAGATAAGGCTTTTTCATCACCTGAGCGCTGCCAAAAATCGATTCCAGAACCATATGCGCACCTTGGTAACAATTTAAATAACTTTGCGAATTTAATTATTTCTGTTAAATAATATAATTTTGCTGTTTTTATTCTTTGTGGCGATAGTATGCGTAAGAAGGTTGTAATTCCTGGCGAGATGCTTGCAATAGCAGAAGAATTTACCGCTTGCGAAAATGCCTTTCAGGAAGGTGAAAAGATATACGCAAGCACCATTGGTGTAGCGGAATACGACCGAAAGACTCATGAGGTTAGTGTGCAGAGCAGAAAGAACGTTAAGCCATTTGCTCCCGGCTGCAAGGTCATTGGTCAGGTGCTTGCGGTGAGAAAGTCAAGAGTGCTCGTAAAGTTATTCGAAGCAATGGAAGGCCCGGAGCCAAGAGTGCTCACGCAAAGCTATGCAACACTATTCATATCCAATGTGGATAATCGCTTTGTGGAGGACCTGACGCAGGAATTTAAGATCGGCGATATAATTGCTGCTGAAATAGATTCAATAAAACCTTATGGCATATACCTGCGCACAGATAAGCCTTCACTTGGTGTGATAAGGGCTTACTGTTCGAAGTGCAGAGCACCGCTTTACCTCAAGGATAATAAGCTTTTCTGCAAAAGATGTGGTAGTATTGAAAAAAGAAAACTCAGCGTTGAATATACGCTTACAATAGATTAAGACGTGAGGTGTTTTGCTTGCAGATAGAGGTTTTGGAATCGGGGCAGAATTTTCTTGAGTTTAAGATAAAGGGTGAGAGGCACACATTTCCACAATTGCTCAAGCATTACTTATTGAAAAACCCGAATGTGGAGTTTGCATCGTATAAGCTCGAACATCCGCTGGACAAAGATGCTCTGTTCATAGTTAAAACAAAAAAGGGCAAACCGATACAGGCGCTTCGCGAGGCAAATAAAAGTATGCTTGCTGACATTAAAGAATTTAAGAAAAAGGTTGAGGAAGCGTTTAAGTAATTAAGTGATGGCTTTGCCATATATAAAGGAAAACATCCGCGCGATCGGTATTGACGATGGCTACTTCAAACCCAGAACAAAAGGCAGTACAAAGATTGTTGCGGTTCTGCTGCGCGCTGATTGTCGCTTGGAAGGTATTTTATGCGAAGAGATAACCATTGATGGTCTTGACTCAACAGCTCGCATAACCAAGATGCTGAAGCAGAATGAGGAAAAATTCCTGAAGCAGGCCAGCGTGCTCTTCCTTGATGGTGTGAACTTTGCAGGTTTCAACATAGTTGACGTAGATGCTTTGCATTCTGCATTAAAGCTTCCGATAATTATAGTGTTCAGGAGGATGCCAAAAATGCGGGAAATATTCGCTGCTCTGGAACGTTTTGAGGACCGCAACCTAAGAATGCGGCTGATTAAAAAAGCAGGCGAGATCCATAAAGCAGATAAAATATTCTTTCAATGCAGGGGCGTAGAGGCAAGCACCGCAAAGCAACTCATAAAAAAATTTTCAATACACTCGCACTTGCCAGAGCCTGTGAGGATTGCACACCTGATTGCCAGCGCAGTAACACTTGGCAGGAGCACAACCCCCTAAATCGCACCCATTTTAAGAATTTTCCCCTATTTTTTCCTGTATCAAAGCGAGCTCATTGTAGTGGGCATATATAACGCAAGGGGAAAAGGCATGAAGTTTAAATATGATAAGGAAACGGATATTCTGATGATAATACTTTCCGAAGAAAAACCAGATTTTGGTGAGCAATCTGGGGATATAATAACCCATTATAATAAAGATGGCAGACCCATCGAGATTGAAATACTGAATGCCAGCGAGAACGCATTAAATATAATCAAACCAATATTGGCCGCAAGGAAGGCGGTTGCCTGATGCCTGCAGAACTGTAAAACTGTTTTGCAGAGCAATTCCTTAAATTACTTTTTCCTTATGGTGTTTTTGTGGGCAAGAGGGAAAGACTCAGGCCGGGAAAGCCGCTGAAGAAATCAAAGCAAAGCGTGCTTTCAGTTATTGGGAAGAACCTTCACATGCTGGACCCTTTCACCTACGCTGACATTTTGCTTGAACGTATAGGCCAGAGGGAAAACAAGCTTGTTGCATGGCCTGTTTATTTACTCACCGCTTTTCTGAGCGCATGGCTTATTTACACTGTTCTCGGGATTATTCTGGGCACAAGAGCGCCGGCAGTTGTTGTGGTAAGTGGTTCTATGGAGCCAACCTTTTACAGAGGGGATATAATGGTGCTCACAGGCGCAACACCAGAGAATCTAAAAGCACAGACAGTTGAGCTTCCGTGCGCTCTGACCAGTAAGAATATTTATGAGTATGCAGAAACGTACTGTGCGGTAGAAGATATTAATGAGCTTGTTGAATGTAAACAGATAATTCCCTATGCAAAGAAAGGTTTAATACCGAGCTCAAAATTTGTAACAAAGCGCATATGCTTTCCAAGCATAGATAAATGTATTGAACTTAATAAGAAGGGAGATGTTGTTGTTTACACCTCAGACAGCCCAAGGTATTATGGAAAGCAGATAATCCATAGAGCTGTCGTTAAGATACGCGCTAATGATGGCACATTTGTTCTTACAAAAGGCGATTCGATTTACAACCCGCTCATCGATCAGGAGGCAGGCTTAGCGAGCAGCGCAGTTCCCATAAACAAACTTGAAGGGAAAGTATTTTTCATGATTCCAAAGCTTGGCTATATAAAGCTCATTATACTGGATGATATCCCATGCATACTTTTGCACCCCCTTGATTTCATGGAGAAGTGCGAACTTCCATAGCTTGGTTTCCTTCAGCTCTAAATTCAAAAGGCTGCACGAAACGTGCGTGCTGTTGCTACCGCTCATTTTAAAACCAGATTTGTTCAAATTTATTGCTATGGAAGAACCGGTAGATGTTGAAATCCAGCCTAAACGGGTTCCCGCAAGAGAATGCTTCATAAATGAAATAAAAGGGAATGAAACGCGCGTTGCAATTGTTGTGAGCGTTGTTTCTCTGAATAGGGCAGCAAAAAACGCTGTTGTTTCAGATGGTAGTGGTGAAGCGGTGCTCACATTTGATAATACTGCAAAGATGCGTGGCATCGCTGAAGGCATGGTTTTGAGGGTTATTGGAAAACCGCTAGCAACAAAGCCCTTAACGCTCGAAGTTGAACTAACACAAGAATTAAAAGATTTTGATGCTAACTTATTCAAGAAGGTAAAAAATCTGTGGGCGAAGCTCCGATAGGTGGTACTATGAAACTCGTGATTGGGAACGCGAGTAGCTTTAAAAAAAGCGTAGATGCAATTGCCGCTCTTATAGACGAAGCCGAGTTTATTGTAAATGAGAATGGTCTGACCCTGAAAGCTACAGACCCGAGTCAGATAGCGATGGTGGATTTTGAGCTGCCAAAGAGTGCTTTCAAAGAGTTTGATGTCAAGGGGGAACTCACAATCGGCATCGATATGGATTATCTGAGGCAGGTTATTTCAAGAGCAAAAAGCGATGACACGCTTATTCTCGAACTAAACCCCGGAGCCACAACCCTCAATATAACATTCAAAGGAAAATCACAGCGTAGCTTTTCAATACCTCTAATCGATGTGTCCAAAGGGCAGATTCCAAACCCGAAGATAGAGTTTGAAGCGGACGTTAAAATGAAAGCGTGGCTCCTGCAGGATGCGTTGAAGGATGCCGAACTCATTTCCGGGCATGTTGTTTTTGGCGTCACTTCTGATTGCTTTTATGTGAGCGCAAGTAGCAGCAAGGGCACACTTAGAAACGAAACAAAGAAAGATGAAGATGCGATAATAAAGTTTGATGTGAAGAAAGAATGCAAAGCGATGTTCCCATTGGATTACCTAAAGGATATGCTCAAAACGCCGAGTAGTGATGATGAGCTAACAGTGCATTTGCGCACAGATGCGCCAGTGCGCATAGATTTCAATATCGATAAGGCGCGCGTTACATACTACTTAGCTCCAAGAATCGAAGCAGAGTGATTGCTACAGTAACAGCATTACTCCGAAAGATGCCAGGAGTGCACCCACAACCTTTATTGTAATGCTTTTTCTATCAATAGCCTCCCTGAATAGAGAAGGTGCAAACTTGCTCACCATAAGCGCTAACGCCAATACAATGAAAGGTTGTAATGCGCCAATAGCGCTTACCAATGATACATACCTAATTGAGAGGGCCATGAGCTCCAGTATATAAGCCACAAAATAGCTGCCTGCGCTCAAAAACCCAAACGCTAACAATCTTGGCTTTGCAACAATAGCCCCTCTCAGCTCTTTAAAATAAAGAGGCAGCGCAATCGCATACACGCTTAAAGTAATGAATGAGCTCCAGAGAAACAAGCTCCAATAATCTATGCTGCCTAAAAGATACTTTGTTATGATTGCTTCCATAGCCCACAAAAGAGAACACAGAAAAGCGGTCAGCGCCCACTTATTTTTGCCGAGCTTTCCATCGGATACAAGTATTGAAGCAACCACTATACTTATGATTCCAAATATCTGTGCATAGCTAAGCGCTTCACCCAAAAATATTACTGCGAGCACAAGCACGAATAGTGGCAAGCTCTGCAAAGCCACCACTAAGCGAGACGGCTCCGCTTTCTGCATCGCTTTGAAGTATAACAGCACACCTGCAATGCCAAAAAGTGTTGCTGTGAGCAGCATAAGGAATTCATCTATTTTTAGAATTTCTGGAGGGCTAAGCAAGAACGCGATAGCGATAACCGGTATCATTGTGATGTCGCATACTATAGTTCCAAGAAGCGGATTCTTGAGGTACCCATTCACAAGTACTTTATCGCTTATATTCACAACCGAGTAAAGTACTGTTGAAGCTAATGCCAGAAGGAACCAGAGCATAATCACAAACCTATAGGCAAACAATTTAAACCCTTCCCTATTTATTTTAATTAATCTCTTCGCGGTGCCTGTATGATTCGCATAACCAGAGTTCAGCCATTCCAAAGCGCCATAAGAGCAATAGCTAATTTTATCTCTGAGGGAAACTTCAGATTCAACGAAAAAGGTCTTTCCTTCAAAGCAGTTGATCCGAGCCAGATAGTGCTTGTAAGCTACGAGGCTGGCAGAGATTTCTTTGAGCGATTTGATGTGGAGCCGAGCCTTGTAGGCGTTGATATAGATGAGTTGAATAAGGTTGTGAGGCGTGCATCAGCAAGCGATGCTATTGAACTGGAGCTTGAGGACTCCTACCTTAAAGTGGCAATAATCGGCAGCCTTGAAAGAATCTTCAGATTGCCTCTCATTGATGTGCTTGAAGAAGAGCCCGAAGTGCCTGAGCAGAGCTATGATGTAACGATTGAGATTGGGGCAAGGCTCTTACAGGAGGCATTGAAAGATGCTTCGCTCTTTGAGAGCAGTGTTGTTTTTAGGGTTGAAAACTCAAAGCTTTTCATAGAAGCGAGGGGCTCGCAAGGGATGCTTCGCACGGAAGCGAAGCAGCAGGATCTTGTGAAGGTAAGGGCAAAGGCCGATGTTGTTGGCAAGTACTCGCTCAACTTCCTTGAGAACATCGTTAAGGAGGCCGAACCATCCGAGAGTATCATTCTTGAGCTGAAGAGCGAGGCTCCAATGAGAATAACATACAATATAGGCTCAGCGAAGCTTCAATTTCACCTGGCGCATATGATTCTATAGCGGAAACCTGCTCTAAAAGATTTTAAAATCAGAACGCTGCAAAACTTTCTTATGATTGAATTCTCGCTCGAGGATTTGCAGTTTGCTGCCCGTTATCCTTTTTCCAATACGGCAAAGCGCATAGTGCAGCGATCAAATTTGGCTATTGATGATATCGATATCACAATTAAGGATATTGCAAAAGGTGCTTTGAAGGCTGCGCTCGCTAACGAAGCCTATCCTGTGTGCGAACACAGGGATAAGGAGACTTTAGCGAGGTATATACTCGCATATCCCGTTGCAAGAGTGCTTGTTTCCTTTCTCGAGAACCCCAAATATTATTTCTACTTTGCCCGCGCAATTTACAGGGCAGCACTGGCTTCTCTTCAAAGGGCACATAATGGGGTTGAGGAAGCGAAAAAGCTGGCGAACGATTTCGGCATAAGTTTTGGTTTCAATGGGTACTTTGAACTCGACCTTATGGAATTCCTCAGGACTCCAAGCAAGGATGAACTTCTGAAGCTTGTGAACCAGAAGGTTCATTCCGGCACCGTTTTTCTCAGCCCGAACCGATTTTCCCGCTTCCTGGCAGAAAGGGCACAGCAAAGCGTACTTTCCACACTGCCTGTTAGTACGCAGGGCTTGCCTTCAGAGCTCAGGGAGCTAGCTTTTGAAACACTTGAGGAATCGCTTGAGAAGACCAAGGCAGAGATAAGCACAACAGCAAACCTAAGTGCACTGCCACCATGCATAGAAAAGATATATTCTGAGCTGCTTGCCGGCAATAATATTCCGCACATGGCAAGGTTTGCCCTGGCAACATTTCTCAATGCGATAAACGTTCCTGAGGAGAAGATTATAGAAGCATTTTCCCATGCACCAAACTACAACGAAAAGATAACCCGTTACCAAGTGTCAAGAATAGTGCATGGTAGAGCAGGCAAGCGCTACAGGCCATTATCCTGCGCAAAGATGCGCAGCTATGCATTATGCAATGCGAACTGCAATGTAAAAAACCCGATGCAGTATTATAGAAAACAGCTTGCAACAAGCTCCAGAGGTGGATGAATGCAGGGGGATTTTCAAAAAGAAGAGGCCTTTCTGAGAGAAAAGTTTAGGGAATATTATTCAAAGCACAAGGTAACAAGCGTGCCTGAAATAGATAAGCGGGAGTTTGGAATAGGCAATTTTGGCAAGAAGATTGTTAGAAGGCACATGAGCTTTGGTGATTATGCCGAACTGAACACCTTTCTGAGAAGCGAAGCACCGCTTTTTATCTCATACTCTGCAGCTTACTATAGGGATGCTTCTGCTCGGCCCATGGAAAGGAAGGGCTTGCTCGGCGCTGACTTAGTTTATGAATTCGATGCTGGTGATATCCCCACAAAATGCAAAGAGAAGCATGATTTCTGGATTTGCCCAAAATGCAATAGCACGGGCAAAGGCTCAGTGCCAAAATGTCCCAAATGTTTTGCCACAACCAAACAGTATGAGTTTCCCTGCAAGCGTTGCATTGAAGAAACAAAGAAACAGGTGATAAAGTTGCTTAATATTCTGGAAAGCGAACTTGGATTAACGCAAGGCATAAGCATAAATTTCTCGGGGAATGCAGGCTATCACGTTCATATAAGAAGCGACACCATAAGGCATTTATCGCAGGATGCAAGGATAGAGCTTGTGGATTACCTTACACTTTCCGGTTTCGTGCCTGAACATAATGGCTTTGATCTTTCTACAAAAATGTTAAAGTGCCCTGAGTATGCAGAATTGAAAGGCGCTCAGGCGCGGGTGATGCAGCACATGATAAAGTTTATAATGAATGCAAACACCGATGAGCTTGCGCAGTATGGCTGCATATCTCTTCCAAGCAGGAGAAAGCGCGAGGGCTTGAAGCTCGCCTCCTACATCCATGAAAACAAAGAAAGTGTTGTGGCTCGCATAAAGAAAGGCACACTGTTTTACATCGGTTCACGCACAGTTGCTTCTGCATTTTGGAGGGCAATTATTGAGCATGCTGTGCGTTTGGCTTCCATAAAGCTTGACAGGCAGACCTCAATCGATATACACAAGATTGTTCGCGTACCCGATTCGTTGCATGGCTCATCTGGCTTTATTGCAAAAACCGTGCCATTGGATGAACTTAAAGAGTTCGATCCATTTGAGCATGCACTCGCGTTCGACAGCGGGCAAATAAAGGTTTTTATTAATAAGGCACCAGAATTTAAAATAGCTGACGATACTTTTGGACCGTTTGAAAATGAGCAGGCTGAGCTGCCAACGGCTGCAGCTCTATACCTTGTAGCAAAAGGTGTCGCAAAGCTTTGTGATTGATATGAATTTTGAGGAGCTGCGCAAGCTTCACAGAATGGAGAAAAACTCCTCACAGCTCGCCAGCATAAACGAGGATTTCTTCATCGAGCTCAAAGCGTTCCTCGCCGAAAAAAAGGAGCAATATCTGGAACACTTAAAAAAAGGTTCACTTGCAAGTGAGGACTTTTCAAATATAGAACGCATGGCAAGAGAGCTTCTTGAGATAAGGGAAAGGAAGATACTGAAGAAGGCCTTCCACGCTGCGATGACGGCCGAAACAGCAACGCCTAGCCTTTGCAGTGAAGAAAAAAAGCTTTTCAACAATATCTATAAAGCAGTCAGCGAGTACAAAAAGGTGTTAGACCGTATGTTTGCATTAGAAACCAAAAAGCCAAAAAAGCCCAGCGAGGAAAAGGATTTAAATACAGTTCGCATGCAGATTATTGAGGACGTACCAGCCTTTGTTGGCGCAGATATGAAGGAGTACGGCCCTTTCAGAAAGGGCCAGCTCATTGAGCTTCCAGCTGAAACAGCTGAAATCCTGCTCGCTAGAAAGCTTGCTGTTAGGCAATAATTTTGCAGGTGGTTCTATGGAAGAGAACTTTCAGCCAAAATACAACAAGTTTTGGCGTATAAAATGTAAAGCATGTGGCAATGAGCAGGTAGTTTTCTCCTGCGCATCCAGAGACATACTTTGCAATGTGTGCAATGCATTGCTTGCTGAGAGCACAGCACATAGAATAAGGCTAAAGGATGCTAAGAAAATCAGGGAGTATTGATGGGGTGTTTGCTTGCCCGAATGGCCAGAGATAGGCGAGATAGTTGTTGTGAAAGTAACGAAGGTTCTGCCTTATGGCGCTTTTGTGGAGCTGTTAGAATACGATAACCTCCAGGGTTTTATTCATATCTCACAAGTTGCTTCGCGCTGGGTTAAAAACATCCGGAACTATGTGAGGCCAAACCAGATAAGAGCGGCGCAGGTAATTCACATTGATAGAAACAAGCACCAGATAGATCTGTCGCTCACAAAGGTTTCCGAAGCCCAGGAGAGAGCGAAAATAGAGGAATGGGAACTTTCAAAGAGAAGCCGCAAGCTTCTCGAGGTATTTGCAAAGCAACAAAAGAAGCCATTCAAAACTGTCTGGAAAGAGGTTGCAGAGCCCCTCCTTGAAAGGTACAATAATCTGATGGATGCCTTTCAGGAGGCACTTCTCGAAGGCGAGAATGCTCTGCAAGGAATTCCAAAAAGCTATGTAAAACCACTCCTTGCAATGCTTGAGAAGAGTATAGAGATACCGAAGAAGCGCGTCCGGGGTGTTCTTAAAATAAAGAGCTACGAACCCTATGCTCTGGATACAATAAAAAATGCACTTATTGCAGGGCTTAAAGAAGCGAAGGATGCAGAGGTTACAATAAATTATGCAGGCGGTGGCAAATACGTTGTAACAAGCACCGCTTACGATTACAAAACCGCTGAGCGCAACCTGCGAGCGGTAAGCGAAAAGGTAATGGATGAGGTAAAAAAGGCGAAAGGTATGGCAACCTTCGAGAAGGTGGAATAGTTCCTATGCAATCTTTTTAAAACGATTTTCAGAAAAAAAGAATCTTGGGTTGGCTATGCATACTACAGTTGAATTTGTATGGAAAAAGAAAAAACTCAATAACCCTGTGTTATTTACCGGTCTGCCTGGTATAGGGCTTGTTGGTAAGATTGCAGTCGATTATATGCTCAAGCAGTTTAAAGCCAAGAAAATCGCCAATATCTATTCCGACTCATTCCCGCCAAGCGTTTATATAACCTCTGGAATTCTGGACCTTATAAGGGACGAATTATTCCTTTACAGGTTCAAAAACCGCGACTTTTTATTCTTAGCAGGGCCTGTGCAGCCAGCCTTAGATGTAAGGTTTTCGAGCCTTCAGGACCACTATGAGTTTGCCACAACGATTGTGAAAACGGTTAAGGCACTTGGCGTTAAGGAAATATATACGTTAGCCGGTATAAACATTGGCGAGGCTCGTCTGCACAGAGAACCTCACATAGTTGCTGCAGCAACAGATAAGAAAATACTTGAAGAGCTCAGGGCGTTAGGTGCAAAAACGAATATGAAAAGTGGCTTGATCTCTGGTGCTGCAGGCCTGATCCTTGGTGTTGGCGCCAAGCGCGGTATTAAGGGCGCATGCCTGATGGGCGAAACAAGCGATAAGCTTATCTATGGCGACCACGGCGCTGCAAAGAAGATACTCGAGCTTCTGATAAAGCGCTATGGTTTCGAGCTCGATATGAGCGCTATTGCAAAGGAGGCGCGCAACATAAACAGAGCATTCAAACAGATAATCAATGAGCTTGCAGCGAGGAGTGCAGAGATAGCTGTGCCTGAGGAAAGCCCGAGCTATGTGCGTTAGAATTCATTCAATGTTTTCTGTCCTCTGAACGAGCTTCTGCACTCAAGCACATCGCTGAGCTCAATCTTTTTTCTTTCAAGCTCCTCCTCAGAATCGCAGATTATGGGTTCGCCGTATTTGCCTCCGCCGCCACCGATGTAAAGAACGCGTTTTTCTCTGAACGATTCTATCTTGTTTGCAACCTGTTCATTTATTTCTGCAATATCAATGATTGGCACATCTACGAGAACCTTTATTTCAGAACCGAAGTAGCTGACAAGCTCATGCCACAGGTTTTGGACAGCCAGCGCATTTATATTCTCAACATTCAACGCGAGCTTTATGATTTCTGCAAGCGGTATTATGTGAAGATATTCTGGCCTGAATGCAGGATGTACCTCCTCACTAAAGCTTGCAAGCTCCAGTATTCTGTCACGAACCCCTTTTTTAATAGTGCCTCCGCAGCGCGGACAGCGCCACCTCAGCTTAACAGCATTCTCAAGGGTGTACTTTGAATAGCATCTGTTGCATGCTGTGCAATGGTATTTGCCTTCCCTTGGGTCCAAACCAACATTGAGCCGTATTCGTTCCCTTTCTTTTAAGAGAGCCTTTTTGAGCTCACCGAAGGAAGGCTTTTTCATTTCGATCCTTGTGAACTCTCTTCCCATGCGATAAGGCCAGGGCGAATGGGCATCGCTGCATGTTAAAAATGCCCGTTTGTGATTCTCTTCAATAAGGTCAGCGAAGTATGAATCCGCACTCAGCCCAAGCTCAATAAAGCTTATATCTTCAGCAAAATCCCTGTAGCAGTGCTTTAATGAATCGAAATGCGAGAATACCGAATAATAAGGGGTGAACGCATGTGCAGGTCCTAGTATGCCGCCGCATTCTATAATAAGCTCCGCAATCTGATAGGCATGGAGAGCTAGCGTGGGTCTGCCAAATCCATTTCCGTCAAGCCTACCAAAGCGCATAACCCTGCTTCTCAGCTCCTCAACGCTTGCAAAGTCCGGCATAAAAAATATATGGTGAACATTGTCAGCATCATTTATTTCGCCCGCTAACACAAAATAGGTTCCGGCTTCTTCCTCCTTAAAACAGCCGTTCTCTTCAATCAGATGCTTTTTCAGATGTTCCAACCATTCCTTATTCAATATATCGCCTGCTGCCACAAGTTGCAAGCCTTTCAACTGGGCCTGTTTGCTTATGGTTGGAATGGTCATATTGCTGCTTGTTCCGCCTGAATAAAGCCCATGTATGTGCAGATCGCAGTCATAAAGCAAGCAAACACCTCAACAATTTAAAAACAACAGCCTAACATTATATGGGAAAAATCAATTAAAATGGTGTGGGAATGAAAGAAGCAAGGTTCTACAAAAAACTGCCTCAGGCATTTGTTCAGTGCACAGCTTGCAATCGCTTCTGCAGAATTGCAAACAACAGCACGGGCTTTTGCAGGGTGAGAAAAAATGTGAACGGAACGCTCTATTCCCTTGTTTACAACAAAACATTAACACTTACAGCAGACCCTATAGAAAAGAAACCATTGTTTCATTTCATGCCCGGCACATACTGTAATAGCATAAGCACCTATGGCTGCAACTTTTCCTGCCCCTTTTGCCAGAACCACGATATTTCGCAGGATTTTACAGAAAAGGATATCGAGGCTGTGCAGGAAACAACCCCTGAACAGATTGTTGAAAATACTATTGAAAGGGGGCTTGAAGGAATCGCTTATACCTACGTTGAGCCCACAGTTTTCATAGAGTATGCGATAGATACTATGAAACTTGCAAAGAAGGAGAAGCTTTACAACGTATGGGTTAGCAATGGTTATATGAGCGAACAGGCAATAGGAAAGCTTGCAAAGTATTTGGATGCTGCAAATATCGACCTGAAAGGCGATGCGAAGTTTTACAAAAAGTTGTGCGGCAATGTAAATGTTGAATTGGTTAAGAAGAGCATTCAGTTGCTGTACAAAAAGCGCGTGCACGTTGAGGTAACAAACCTCATTGTTCCAGGTTATAATGACAATGCCGACCAGATAAGGGAAGTTGCAAGCTTTGTTGCGAGCATAGATAAAGGCATGGTTTTGCATTTCTCAAGGTTTTTTCCTCATTATAAAATGCTGGACACGCCAGTTACGCCTCTCACAACTCTCAGGCAGGCATATAGTATTGCAAAGCAGCAGGGCTTACATCACGTTTACCTTGGCAATGTGCCCGAAGCCCAAAATACTTATTGTCCAAAGTGCGGTAGCCTAGTGATAGAAAGGGAGGGCTATACCGTAATGCTGCTGGCTCTTGATAAAAGGGGCAGATGCAAGCATTGTGGCTATGATTTGGGGATAAAGGTCAGAGAATCCCAAAGAACTTCAATATGAGCAAGGTGCCAACCCCTGCTAGGCCAAAAAGTATGCTTACAACAAGGCTCGCCATAAAAGGGAGTTCCACATGAAAGTAGTATTTGAGTACCGCCCAAGCAATCAGTCCGAGAATGGAATTGATAACAATCCTCTTTATTAAAAACAGCACCACAATAGCGATTATAACAAGGGCTATACCTATTGCAAGCACCTCGGGTCTGCCAACAAGGCTTGTGATGAGTTCTGTTGCTCCTTTGCCAGCCTCTTTGCCAAGCTCTGTCATGTGCTGAGCGGCTTCACCCGCTAGCTGCTTGCCTATTTCTTCAGCCTGAATACCCATTGCGAACGAAAAAAGCCCCATACAAAAACTGTGAGTCAAAACATTTTAAACAGTTTTCAGCCTTCGAAACTATAGGAAAGATATATAAAACATTCAACACCCTCTTTTTGTAGGTGCATTACATGCCTTTGTTTAATTGGTTGCAAAAGAAGGTAGCTCATGTGTTGCTTAGCGGACCAAGGAGTATAGAGGAACTAAGCAAGATTATTGGTGAAAACCCGCTTGAGATCGAAAAAGCACTGAAACACATGGTTGAATTGAAGGTAGTGAATGAAAACGCTGGCATGTTTTCACTATCTGAAGAAGTGAGCAAGCAGTTTCATGAGAGACAGGAGTTAAGAGAGAAGGAAAGACCCAAGCTGGACTTGCAAGCATACATTGAGGTAAGTGGTATAAGCAAAAAGGCTGTTTTGAATCAGCTAGAGCGCATAGAGAAAGCATTGAGAAATAACGCTTCCATAGTTATTTATTCCATCGAGCACGCCAGGCCGGCAAAGCACAACGACCTTTATACAAGTCATATAGAGCTCACTTTTGGTGTGAAGGACTTTCTTGCATTGGTAAGGTTCATGTATTTATATGGCCCAAGCGCTGTTGAGGTTATAAGACCTGCCAAATCTGAGTTCACAGCTTACGAAATTCAGGAAGGCCTGAATGAGATGGCGGATTTTATATTCAAATACAATAATTACATTACCATGCACCTTAAAAAGGCAGAAATCGACGAGTTTTACAAAAAGCTGTTTCAGGGAATGAAGAAATGAAAATGCCTTTTCGCAAATCGACGAAAGGGGGTTCAACAAATCATATAATTTTTACCCTTGATGCGTTTCCAAATTGCTGCAATTAGGCTCCAAACCGAAAAATATTTAAATAAAGGCTTCTATATGGAATAAATAGAAGCCTTCTCCTTAGCTTTATGGGAAGGCTTTTTTAAAAATAAGGTGAGGTGAAAGGCCTTATGAGAAAAATAAATGTAAAGAGACTTGCAGCTTTAGGTGCAGGTATCGCACTTCTTGGTGCAGCTTTGGCGCCAGCGGCTTCAGCAATAACCTTGAGCAGGGGCGACATCATAAATACGACCAACGGTATGCCTGCTGTTGATATCGTTGTTGGTGCAAATGCTAAACCCAGTGATGCTGTTTGGGCTGGGAACATAGCAGCAAAGATAGCGCAGCTTGCTTATACCGAGAGACCGGTAAGTGCCACTCCGCAATGGAAGGAAGGCGCTGCTCCTGGTGAAGGTGTTACGCCAGAGGTCTCAGTTAGTGACCTTAGTGTTGACTTGGTGATAGGCGGCGAAACTACATATGCTGCAGGAACAGCATACGTATTTGATGACAACTACCTTGATTCTGTAAGCTCTCAGCCAGAGCTTAACAGTGCAGAGTATGGTCAGTCAAAGTTGAGCAGCTTGCTCAACGAAACATGGAGCTATACATACAACGGTTCCAGCTATACGCAGACAGTTAAGGAGTACATCGGCATAAGTGCAGATGCAAAGTTCGAGGAACACAAGGACGTAAAGGACCTGGTCCTCTACCTGGATGACGAGGGTGACTTCTACTATAAAGTAACATTTACTGCAGGTATTCCGTATCCGTTTACAAAGGCGGACCAGAACACAATAACAATACCGTTCTTCGGTAAGAAGTACACTGTGCTTAGCGCATCCAGCAGCGAGGTAAAGCTTATTGACGAATCTAACAAGTATACATACTACAACGGCGAGCGCATCACCGGCCTCACAGGAAAGGGTAGCTATGCTGGCCAGAGCCTTGAGGTTGAGTTCGTAACATTGACATACAATCAGGCGCAGGGTACATACTATGCAAAGTTTAACCTCTACGACAGCGAAGGCAACCTGATTGATACAAGAGACGGTATTAGCTCAGATACATTCCTCGAGAATGTATTCTACGTAAATGGAGAGTACCCGCTGGAAACCTCTATATACATCCAGTCTCTGGGTAAGGAAGATGTCAGTGGCAAGGGCTATATCGTCGTCACTATAGGTACAAACACAATCCAGCTCAAGGATGGCGACAAATATCCATATGATCCAACAGTAACATCAAGCAGTAAGAAGTACTGGAAAGTTGACTTGCATACAGGCACAGGCACTGTGGGTAACGAATCCAGCAGGCCTGTAATAGACTACATAAAGATCTACAACGCCGGTGTTGAAGGCTACAGCAAGTGGGACAGAAAGATGCCAATCTATGCAGAGACAGATAGCCTCACAGGCCACAGTGAGGATAGCGTAGCAGTATTCCTGAACGGCGAGCCTGAAGATACCTTAGGTTATGGCTTCGCCAAGGTAAGGTTCTACGGTTTCAAGCACAACGAAACCACAACAGAGCTTAAGATCGCAGACCACAAGATTTACTACACAGATACAGGCGATACAAAGCACGAGATTCCACTGTACATCAGCGGTTTGGATAGCACTTCAGAGGAAGAGTTCGTCTTCGACAAGTCCGGCAACAAGAAGTACTACTTCAGAATACACACAAGCACGCCAGACGTAAACGTCTGTGACGGCAACTACCTCAACGGCATAGAAGTCCACTTGGAAGATCATAACAGCGACGGCGAACTGGAAATATTGACTGACAGCGGCTGGAAGAGCCTTGTTGGAGGTCAGTCATGGGACATCAATGGTGTGAAGTGGGTTATTACCGATACCAACTACAACGCCAGTTGTGTAACCTTGGATACAAACGGTTACTTCGAGATCTGGGACGAGTCGTTTGATAGCGGTTCATCTTCGAGCAACTCAGTCAGCGGTTATAACGGTGCTCCACTGAACTACAAGTTCTACTTCGATGCAGAGTCAGCTCCAGACGAGAGCACAAACTTTGCAGTTGTAAAGCTTGAGGGTGACAACAGCCAGAACTACTACTATGCATACTTCTATGACGCAGACACAGGCGAGGTATGGTTGCTCTACGACAAGAAGAACGAGCTTGCAGAGAAGAACAGCTATGACTTGGACTTCGCAGGCACAGACACAGACGAAGACAGCAACTTGACAATAGATGTCTATGCATATGTGCCTAACGAGACTGAGCTTGGCGGTGGTTCAAGTGGAAGCTATTACACAGCAAAGTTCACTCTGACAGAGCCAAGCAACGCGGGTACAGGCTATATCTACATTGATACAGACGACGGAAGCCTGGCTCCATTCGGTAATACAAACTACACCCCGTCAGGCTATGAGTTCGACTACACCAACAACAACACGGGCCAGACCTTGCAGATGACAAACTACAACGAGGCAGACAACATCCAGGTTGCTTGGTCTGATTACGGCAGCAAGTTCGACATAAGCAACGATTACTTCGTTGCTGTAATCCCAGAGAACAGAGAATACATCAAGCTTGCTGTTGAGGGTCCAGAGGCAACAGTTGAGATTAGCGGTGAAGAGCTCAGTGCTGCTGAAGGTGAGACAGTAACAACGAGCGGCGGTACAAAGATAACCGTTAAGAAGATAAACTACACTGCTAGCGTGACACCATCGGTATGTCCGGCAGGCGGCGTATCGCTTGATGACATAGAGGTCACAGTAGAGCCAGACAAGGTGAAGACTCCTGTGCCTGTTGGCCAGCTAGTGTACACAGATGAGGAGGCCTTTGGCGATAAGCCACACATCTTGATTGGTGGCTGGAAGGCTAACAGGCTGGTCGCAGACAGGCTTGACGAGATATTGCTGAGCGATGGCAAGAGGCTTGACGAGAAACTTACAAAGCCAGGTGAATACGTCGTCGAGAAGCTCGAAACCGGCGATATCATTGTTGCGGGTTATACAGCAGCAGACACTGTAGCAGCAGCCAAGGAGCTCATAGCAGAGCTTGAAAGACTATTAGAGTAAATCTGAAAAGAAAGGCTGAATGCCTTTCTTTTTTATTTTATTTTTTATATGCTAATTCTGAACTGTACCGGACACAATTTTTTAAATGTCTTCTCTGCTTAAAGGTGTTGAATACTATGCATATGCTCAAAAGGGTAAAGCATAGAGCCTTGGAAAGCTTTAAGAAGGCAATAATCGCACTTATCCTTCTAATAGCTGTTTTCACAGTTGCTGTTCTCACCACCGGTTCTATAGGCGAGCTGGGGAAAGCAAACGTTTTCATTGTAGCATCAGCCTCGCTGGCTTTTTTAACTTCCGTGTTCTTCTGGGTATTTTCGTGGGCGTGGGTGTTAAAGAATGAGCATAGCCTGCGCCTTCGCGAGATGCTTGTTGTAGGCTTTTCTTCAATCTTTGCCTCTCTCACACCGATGCAGCTTGGCAACGATGCGTTGAGAGCCTACCTCCTGAAAGAAAGCTATAATGTTCCATTCTCAAAAGGGATAAGCGCAAGCATGCTTGTAAAGGGTTTGAAGTTTTTTTCTTTACTCATTGTTTCGGTGTTTGTGCTCTTTTTTCTGATTATGAATGCAGGGCTAAACCCTGCACTCTTTTTGTTTTTACTGAGCGGATTATCAGTAGTTTTCGCTGCTGCACTTCTGTTTTTGCTTCCTCTTAATAGAAAAGCAGCAATGTTTATATCGCAATTGTTCAGAAAATTCCCGGTTAAAAAAAGTGCCTTCGAACAGCTCTCTGAATTTTTCCTAAAGTACTCCGATTATCTGAAGAATGGCAGCGTTAGTTTCTTTTCCCTGCTCCTCTTGTGCATAATTTCCTGGTTCTTCGAATTCTTGGCCTTCATACTTTCCCTAGCGTCATTAGGTATTTTTATGCCTTTGAGCAGTTTTGTTTTGCTCTTTGTTGTAATCGCCATTCTTGAAAGGGTTCCTTTTACCCCAAGAGGTTTGCTCTTTGTTGAGGTTACAGGTTACCTGTTGCTCTCCGGTCCGTTTGCAAACCTGAGCCAGCAGCAAATAATATCCTTCCTTGCAATATTTGATATCGTGCGTATCGTTGTTCCCGTAACTTTATCCCTGCTCTTGTTTTCTTTATGGTATCGGAAGTTTAATGGCTCAAATAAGCATGTACCAAAGGAGACAGTTTAGAATTACAACACACCATATAATCAGCACAAGTGTGCGCTCACTTTTTGGTCCAAAAAGCAGAATCAATAGCTTTGCAAAATCCAGCTTCCTGCTTTCAGGTATTTCAAGTTTGCCCTCTTCGTTGAGCACATAGGGGTACTCCTTCCTCTGGCTTGGGTCTTGAGGATTGGTTGCTATTTTAAGGGTAAAGTCTATAATGTGCGGGAGAAAAAACAGAAATGTCATGACCATCAGATGCAATGAGGACTGCATTATTATAAGGCCGGCCATGGCAGAGCCTATTAGCAGCGTTCCCGAATCGCCTGGGAAAACCTTTGCAGGGTAGCGATTAAGGAACAGTAAAGCAAGTACCGATGCATTTAAAGCTAGCGCAAGCGGAAAAAACGTTGTGCGAAAAAGTATAAAGGCTATAAAAAGAGATATTATGAAGCCCGAGCCAACCTCCCAACCATTCAGTCCTGCAAACGTATTCTCAAAACTAGCAGCGCCCGCGAGGTAAAGCGAAGTCAAAACCACAAGTAGCAGGTCTCCTTCAAAAAACAGGAACGAGAACAGAAGCGAAATAACTGCTATTATCATCGCTCTTAGTTTCCACGGAATTGTTCTGGCAGAAAACTTGTGCTTGGTGTCATCTATAAAACCGACAATCGAAAACCCGCTTACCATGGTCACCCAGGCAAGGAAGGCTGCGTTGTTGGTATTAATAAACATAAAAACTGCCACCAGCCATAGTGGGAGAAGCAACGCTATGCCCGTGCTTTCGGGCAGTGCTGGCTTATCTTTCTTGTTTATATCTATGCCAACGATTCCAGCCTTTTTGTTGTAATGCGAAACTATTTTTATTGCGAGGTATGCAATCAGCACGCAGCCGACATAAAGAGCTGCAAGTTCGTAGTACATCCCATCACCAGATGTTAGAATTCTGTTACAAAAATATTTAAATTGCAACCGCTAACATACCCTGCTCTGTTTCGTTATTTCTCTCAGCACAATTGTAGCATAGCAACCCTTTTCAAGTGTAAACCTTATTGTGCAGAATTTTTTACCCTCAAAAAATTCATCATCAGCTATTTCCAACAGCTCCATATCCTTAGGAAACATAACAATCTTCCTCCGCGAACCCGCGCTTGAGCATTCCTTAAGCACCTTCACCTTGAAGTCTGCAAAGGTTATTCCATGCTCTTTGAGAAGTTCGCGCTCCAGCGTTCCAATAATGCCCGGCGAAAACTTCGAATCATAGCCTGGCAAAAGGCCTAACGCTATGCCATCCTCGCTTGGTTCATTTTTGACCGGATTCAGTCCAATCCCGTGCTCAATCCTTTTATTTATGAGCTCATTGAAAAGATATGCTTGGTAAGCGTGTGTGAACAGAAAGAGTATCTTTCTTGGAAGCTTTCTAAGCGCACCGATAAAATCATTGTTGCGTGTAGCAAGGTGATGAAGCATCATCCTTTCGTACCTGTACTTTATTGGGAACGCATTCAGTGCTTTTTTGAATTCGTGCTGAGCTGCCAGTGCGCGAGCATTTTTTACTTCCTCACTTTCTTCCGGCGCAACCGCTGACAGATAGAGCATAACCGCATTTTCATAGTTTCCTTTTATTATTTCCTTTCCAACAAGGTGGCTTACCTTTCTTATGCCACCAAAGCGCTGTGCACCAAAATAGTTCCCTATGCCTTTTTCCATCTCCTCAAAACAGCTCTGCACCCTTTTCTTAATTTCCTCCTCTTCAAGCTCTATGTTTCTTATCGTTACAGTGAACCGATTGCCTTTGAGCATACCCAAATCTATGGCTGTGCTGTGCCACTCGGCCTCTCGCAACGCAATACTATTACTTCTAAAACTCTTAAGTCTTTCCACATCCGGCTTCCATATGCTTATTCTCTGGCACGTGATAGCTCGCTTATCCTTTATGCCCGCATATCCTATTCTGTTCGTGCTGCAGTGCAGAAACCTTGATATCTGCCTTATAGCATCGTGCAGATCTCTATTTATCTTTTCAAGGTTTACGTGGAGATATTCCAGCTTTTCTTTGTTTTCAGGCACAGCAAGCTGTTCGTCTTTTGTAAGCTCTTTGCTTTTTACAAAGCGCTTCACTTCACATATGCGTTTTTCCAGTATCTCCTCAACGATAAAATCGGAATAGCGGTGCTTTATTTTACCTCCGATGCCAGCGCTTTTTGTGAAGAAGTGTTTTATGTCCGTCATCAGATCACTTAAATCGCAATATTCCACCTATGCCGCCAAACGTCTTCCAGAACTGCTGTCCCTCATCCGTTTCTGTGCTTATGATTCTTGTTTCCGTTCCTGATTTCTTTGCCTTTTCCATAAGCGCTTCCACGTAGTCCTTCTCTTCAACCACTTCCATTGCAGAGCCACATTTTTCGCATGTGAGTTCAGGCTCCTTATTTTCATCAAGCACAACAGTTTTTTTATGGTGGCAGTGAGAGCATTCTAAATAGTATGCGGTTTTATTAATCTTATCGCTTATCAACAGCACCGCAACTTTGCCCATTTCAAGCGCTTCTATGGTTTCCTTCTCCCCGTAAACCGCAAGGCCGGTTTTTATCACATGTGTTAGGAATTCATTCACGATCTCTTTCTCTTTTATGATTGCGGTGTTCTTGAGTAAATCTTTGCTTCGCTCTATCGCTTCTTTAATTCCATACTCATCAGTGTAAGCGGTGCTCACTGTGCCAAGTATTTTGTTCTTGAGCCTGTAATCCAAGAAGCCTTTCTCCAAAAATGTTTCCTTTGTAAGTCCCGGGCCTGCGATTATAAGCCCATTGAGTCTATCCACATAAGGCACAAATGCTTTGTTTGCTGCTTCGCTAACCTTCTTATAGAAGTTGTGTTCTGCTTCTTGTCTTAAGTGTTCAAATCGCTTTGCTGATTGCCCGCCAGCACGTTCTTTGCCTGCTACATTGCTTCTGAAGTGCCCCACAATCTCATAGCTCTTGCCCTTGAGTATTGCAATCGTTGCTTCGTTTTTATCTATTGTTATGAGCCCATATATTTCTGTAGGTTTTATCATTTCCTCAAGCGGTGCGAGGTTGAACTCAGAATCGCACCAATACAATTTGGTTTCAAGTCTCCTTATCGGAACGACAGTAAAAAGCTTTATGTCTGATTTGCCCTCCTGCCTCGAAACATTCCCGCAAAATATCGCCAATCCATTTTTGGGAATGTTGAAATCTATCTGCTTCAGAAGGTTTATGATGCGCCTTAACGCACCCTGAACGTTCTTTCTGGTGTTGGGGTCCTTTATGTTCGAGCTCTGGCTTTTTTCGTTTATGAGCTGTGACATTATAGCACTTCTATCGCTACCGTAGGGTATGTAAAGCGATATAAGCTCTGTACCGCTGCCTTTGAATGACCTGAGCTTTCTGAGCTTTTTGTTGAAAAGATTAAGCTCAGCCTCGTCAATCTCCTCTATAAAGTCAGTTCTCATACCGCTCACTCACGATGTAAAATCAGTTATGCATGTAAAATGTATGCATAATTGCACCTGGGCTATTGCGTAGGTTTTAAATATAAAAATGCCCAATTAAATATTAAAAACCTTAGGAAGGTGCTTATATGTTTGATGAAGGTCTTTTTAAAATATTCTCTGAAGAGCCCGAACAGCAATCCGAACAGCACAGCAACTCTGATGTTAGAGAAATCGAAAGCGTAGATTTTGGAAAAAAAACAGTAGTGCTCTCTGTTGGTGGCTCTCTGGTTGTGCAAGAAAAGCCAAATACCTCTTACATCGCAAAACTTGCAGAGCGCATATCAAACCTGTATAAATCAGGCTATAGGTTTGCGATAGTAGTTGGTGGCGGCATTGTTTGCAGAAACTATATCGCATCAGCAAAAGCATTGGGTGCAAACAACTTTTTGGCAGATTCTATAGGGATAAGAATTACAAGGCTCAACGCTATGCTCATGATTCAGGCTTTGGAAAATGCATATCCAAAAGTGCTTACTGATGTATTTCAAGCAAAGTCGATAATTGATTCCGGTAAGATTCCTGTTTATGGCGGTTTGCTGCCAGGCATTACCACTGATTGCGTTGCCGCACTTGTTGCCGAATACCTCGATGCAGAATTTATAAACCTGACAAATGTTGATGGTGTATATTCCGCGGACCCCAAAGTGAATCCGCATGCTAAGTTCTATCCAGAGATTTCGTACGATAGACTTCTCTCTCTAATAAAGCTTGCCGGAAGCAAACCGGGGCAGAATGTTGTTCTGGATCTGCCGGCATGCCTAATCCTTAAGCGTTCCAATATCCCTGCAATAGTTCTCAATGGAAACGACCTGGATAACTTTGTTGCGGCAGTAGAGGGTGGCGAATTTAGAGGTACGCGAATAATTGGTGAGGAAAATAAGTTGTAATTAGTTAGTATGTTTTATTAGGTTTTAATATGGCTGCACGTGGCAGAAGCCGAAGACCTAGAAAGCTCGCACCAATTAGAAAAAAGAGCCCATCGCAAGCCAAAGAGCCGGCGATAAAGACTGTGGCTGACAGAAAAAAGGAAATTTATGAGGTGTTAAAAGCTAGAGAGTTGAGTGAAAGCAGAAAGGCAAACCGCTTAGGTAGGCTTGTTAAAAAGTTGTGTGAAGCAGCCTTCAGAGAGGCAAGAGAGATCTATCTGAGCGCTCAGCCTCCAAACCCCCAGCCAGCATATACAAAGCCTTTAATTGATGCCCTTCGAATTCTCAGAGAGCTCCAAGACAGCAAAATCGTGATTGAAAATCGCTCTCTTTTCGAGCGCATAGAGCATGCGATAGAATTTGTAATTGCTATGCAGAATCCGGAAAACTTACGCGAGAGAATAATTTTTGGAAAAGGCAAGAGGGAAGGAAGGCTAAAAACATCAAAGGAAATTATAGAAAAGTTGCGAGCGATCTTAGCTAGCGAGAAAATAAGCGAATCTCAATTAACAGATGTAAAATCCTTAGTATCAAATCTTGTTTGGAGAAGATCGAGGGAAGCGGCAAGGCTCTATATGCAAGGCGTGCCTTACGAAGATTCGCTGAGGGAAGTGCTTGCCATACTGAGAAAATTTCAAAAATTAGAGCCAGTAAAAAGAAACAGGGAATTGAGGAAATGGTTCATCAAACAAGACGGTTTTCTAGTTGCGCTTTGCAATCCTGAAAGGATGAAACGCTGGGTAGAGGAAAGAATCCGCTAATTTAATCGCATTTCTATTTCCCAAATATAAGCTGCAATTCTTCAAACCCTATCAAAGGTTTTTTCCAGTACGGAGCGTCATCCGCCAACCTGGGGCACGCTATAGCAACAAAACAATCGAGATTGAAATCGAGTAATGCATGCTCTGTTATATCATCAGCTGCAATAAGCACAGCTTCTTTACCGTTAGCTTCGAGAATCCTTTTAGCTTCGAGAGCAAGCTTCTCATTAAACTGCCCGGGCTTTACGCTCAGCACTATTCCAAACCTCTTAGCTTGCTTTGCCTTGAAGAGCGTTGCAATGCGCTTCTTCTCGATCTCTCTGAGCTTTTTTTTCTCGAGCCAGCGCACATGCTTTGCCAGAGGGTTCAGTATAAGCACACTCTTTTTTTCAGCTTTTGCAATGCCTATCGCATGAAAGACCCCATCACCAACAAAAACAATCGCTTCGGCTTTCGAGCGTGCAGCAGATGTTTCGCATCCAAGCACCTGCCCGGCAATTCCATACTTGCTTTTTTTCAGAACTATTTTAATTCCATGCTTGGCCGCCTCTTTTGCAATCCACTTGAGCAATTCGATGTACTGTATTGTTGCCACACCGCACGCCTTTCTAATTCCCTTACTTTTGAGCTCCTTTATTAAGAGCTTCAACAGCATCGCCTTTTCCTTTTTCGAAAATTCGTACTGTAGTGGAAAATAGCTGATGTTTTGCAATGCAAGCATCTTCGCATGCCCTATATGCAAAACCAAATCTGGTTTTAGAACCTTTATAGTGCCTATCGGAATATCGCATGCCCCAAAGCAGCTGTCTGCAGAGAGAAATATTTTCGCGTTAGTTTTTCTTTCAAGCTTTTGAACAATATCTGCGATTTTCCTCTTCAAACCGGCAGGTGCTTGAATCAGAACCTTCTCCGCTTTTTTCTTTATTATTTCCTTTGCAAGCTTTCTCGAATCTATGGTAAGCCTTACCATACAATCAGCTTTCTTTACCTTTTTCAATAAGGAGTTGCTTTAGGCTTTCAAGCAGAAGCTTCTTTTCCTCTCTCAGCACTATGCTCCTAACCTTCTCAACGCTATCTATGTTAGCGGATATCGAATCTATGCCATACCTTACAAGGGTTTTTACCATCTCCGGGTTGTTCGCTGCCTGGCCGCATATCGATGTTTGAACGCCAGCCTTTTTGCATGCATCTATAACCATCTTTATCTGCTTGAGAACGGCAGGATGCATTTCGTTGAAATGCTTCTGTATGCGCTCATTGTTTCTATCTATCCCAAGGGTTAATTGCGTCAGGTCATTTGTTCCAAACGAGATAAAGTCTATGCCTTCAGCGATTATATCCTCTATTGTGAGCGCAGCTCCAGGTACCTCTATCATCACACCGAATTCAAGCCTGCCTTTCTCCTGCCTTAAACCAACCTCTTCAGCAATCTTCTTTGCCTGCCTCACCTGCTCTGCTGAATGCACAAACGGGAACATTATACCAATGTTTTCATAGCCCTCTTCTAAAAGTTGCTTTATCGCTAAAAACTGTGCTTTAAGCAGTTCTGGCTGATCCAAGTCGCGCCTTATTCCATGCCAGCCAAGCATTGGATTCTCTTCGTGTGGTTCATACTTTCCGCCTTCAAGGTTTCTGTATTCGTCTGTGCGCGCATCAAACGTTCTATACCAAACTGGCTTGCCTTTGAACTCCTTCAGTACTTTTTCTATACCATCGTGCACTACCTTCACAAGCTTATCGAGCTCACCACGCCTTATATATTCTGCAGGGTGCACGTGGTTTGCTGTTATCATGTGTTCTGCTCTCAATAAGCCAACGCCATCAGCCTGTGTTTGCGCAGCCCTTTTTGCAGCCTCTGGCAGTGCAACATTCACCTTAACCTTGGCAGATATTTCTCTGAGCAGGTCGGTCAGCATTCCCAGCTCCTCTGCAAGCTCCTCTTTTGTGAGCTCTTCTGCCTTTTTATCACCAAATTTAGCCAGAATCTCCCTAGCTTCTTCCCTAAACTCCCTTATTTTGTGCCTTTCTTCGCGTCCCCTCTCAATAGCCTCCTTCATCTTTGCAATCTTTTCCTTCAGTTCTTTTGTCCTATGCCTTTCACCTTTAAGCTCCTTCAGAGTTTCTTTTTCTTCTTTTACCTGTTCAGCGATTCCATGAAGCCCTGGTTTTGGTCTCACATAAACCGCTTCTTTTTGCAGTACTTTGAACCGCTCTTTGGATTCACTCTCAAGCTCGAGTTTTATGGCTTCTTCGAGCAGATCAACCTCTTCAAGCTTTATTATCTTATCGTGCGTTTTTTCAGGCATCTTTACCTGAACAGCACCCTTGTAAACATACCCGTTATATCCGTCCACAGTTACGAGCATACCATCCTTAAGGGCTTTGGTAGCATTTTCAGTGCCCACTATGCATGGAATGCCAAGCTCCCTGCTCACTATTGCTGCATGGCATGTTGTGCCACCCTCATCCGTAACTATGGCTGCACACTTTTTCATAATTGGAACCCAATCCGGATTTGTCATTTTGGTTACGAGAATTGTGCCCTCTTTCACCTTACCAATGTCCTTAATTGTTGGCACAACAGCAACCTTGCCCGTAACAATCCCTGGGCTTGCAGCTAGGCCATCAACAATAACCTCTTTTTTGAGTTTCTCTACCTCTGCTCTTCTCTGAGCTCCTTTTACAACTTTGTCCTTTAATGAAAGCGTCGTTATGGCTCTGCTCTGGAGTATTTTTATTGTATTATTTTCTATGGCCCACTCTATGTCTTGCGGTGCTTTGTAGTGATCCTCAATCTGTTTGCCGAGCTTCGCAAGCTCCAGTATCTTATCATCGCTTATCTTTTGCTTGGAACCCTTCGCCATTGTAAGTGTAAACTTCTTTGTTTTGCCAGCATCCCTCTTAAGCATCCATTCCTGATAGCGCACTTTTTTTTCAATAATCCTCATAGTTTTTTTATCAACAATATAGGTATCGGGCGTTATGCTGCCCGAAACTATCGCTTCACCCAGACCAAAGCATGCTTCTATTATTATTTTGCTTGTATCGCCGGTTGGGTCTGCTGTGAACATCACACCGCTCTTCTCAGAATTCACCATTTTTTGCACAATAACAGCAATACCAACCTTTTCCGTTGGAAATCCCTTCTTCCGCCTGTAAAATACAGCTCTTGCTGTGAAAAGTGATGCCCAGCAGTTTTTCACAGCCCTTATGAGTTCTTCCCTGCCGTGGACATTGAGGTAGGTTTCCTGCTGTCCTGCAAAGCTCGCTTCTGGCAGATCCTCCGCTGTAGCAGAGCTTCTAACAGCAACATACGCCTGTTCACTTGAAGTAAGCCAAGCTAGGCGATGCTCGCTAAGTTTGCTATACGCGGTTATAATTTCTCTTTTGAGTTCCTCATTCATAGGTGTCCTTCTTATGAGCCTGCGTACTTCTGCAGAAACCTTCCTCAATTCAGCAGTATCATCAACATTTAAGCTATCTATCTTCTCAATAATCTTTTTCTTAATCCCTGTGCTTTCAATAAAATCAAAATATGCCTTTGATGTTACTATAAAGCCTGACGGCACTGGAAAGTTCGCATTCACGAGCTCGCCGAGGTTTGCACCCTTTCCTCCAACAAGGGCAACATCCTTTGCACGAACCTCGTGAAACCAAACAATGTTGCGCAATTGCATCACCTTATAAAAGAAATCTTAAGCTATTTATTAAACTAACGTTCTATCG
>JAGHBI010000010.1 GCA_021161055.1 Candidatus Iainarchaeum sp.
AAGCAGCGGTATTCTTTCCATATTCCGCGTCCTGATTCTGTGCAGTTCGTCCAGGGTCAATTCGTTTACCAAGCCTTGGCCAAACGTGGTGCGCTTCAGGTCTGCATCGTGGATAACCACAATCTTTCCATCATTCGTTATGCGGACATCGCATTCAATTACATCCGCACCGATTTCTATGGCTTTCCTAAACGCCTGCATGGTGTTTTCGAGGGCATGACCCGAAGCACCGCGGTGGGCAACCGTCACTACCATAAAACAATATAAGCTTCTTCTGATATATAAAAATTTTTCGCTTGAAAATCAGAAAAGTCCGAATGTGAGTCTCTTGAGCAGGTAGCCAAACTTTAACATGCTAAGAATTACTGAAATAAGGGCAGCCAGTATCAGGAGGAGGAGCCATTGTAAGAATGCCTGTTCCCATGTCACTTCCTTTTTATAGGCGAGCTGTGCGCTCGTTTTCACAACCCAGAGGCTCAAAGCGAAGCCTATCAGCAGCGCAAACATTTCAGCGAAATTCATAACAAAATTGCGTACAATAAATTAGAAAAACCTTTGGAATAGATTATTATTGAGAGCTATGAAGATTGTTTATTCTGAACGATTCCTTGAGCACAGCTTTCCATACCACCCTGAAAGCCCTGAGCGCTTGCTGGCAATAAAACAATTTTTGGATAAAAAGGCAGAGTTTGAGTATATAAAGCCTGCAAAGCTAAGCGAAAAGTTCTTGCTTGCTGTGCATACTGAACGCTTGCTCGAAGAGCTCAAAATGCGTTCGCAAACATGCTCTGGTACTGCAGACAACCCTTTTGCAGAAAATACCTTTGAAATAGCTATGCTCAGTGCAGGTGCCGCAGTGCAGGCCAGCAAGCATGCCGATGAGCTTGCGTTTTCCCTTGCCAGGCCACCGGGGCACCATGCAGGCAGGGACTTCTTTGGTGGTTTCTGTTATTTGAATAATGGTGCGATTGCTGTTATGCATGCTCTCAAAAAATACTCCAGAATTCTCATTGTTGATTTCGATGTGCATTTGGGGCAGGGCACACAGGATATTTTTTCAGGCAATGATTCTGTGTTTTACCTTTCATTCCACCAGGACACAGGCACTATCTATCCCTGGCATGATTTCCCCATAAAAGATAACACTACTAAACTTGTGCCTTTGCAGGTAGGAACAACCGATGGGCAGTATTTGAAGATATTCAGGCGGGTATTTCTGCAAGCGGTAAAAAAATTCGAGCCGGAGCTTATTGCGTGTTCTGCAGGCTTTGATATGTTTCATTCCGATAGGCTTTATGTGGGCACAGCGTTGCGAATAGAGAGGCATGAAACATTTAAGGAGATTGGTGCAATAATAAATAGTGTGAACCTTCCAGGGTTTGCGGTTCTGGAAGGAGGTTATGGGCTGGAAACCCTTGGTTTGCTCGTTTCTAACTTTCTTGAGGGATGGCAGGGATGAGGGTTCTCATAGCATATCAGGGCAATAATAAAACAAACAAGCAGGTTGCAGAAACGATGAAAAAGGTCTTTGAGGAACATGGTATAGATGTTACGATGCAGGCTGTTGAGCCCGCAGTGGAGATGCGCCTGTACGATTACCTTAAAGAATTCAGAAAGAAGAAGGGAATACCTCTTAAAGAGGCGATACTCGATGTAAGTAAGTATGATTTGATTGTTATAGGTACGCCGGTGCTTAAGTTTTGCCCAACACCTATAATGGAAACATATGTGCGCAAGCTCAAAGGCACTAAGGGCAAGCAATTTGTGCTTTATTGCACACCGGTTGGTTTTGCAGGCACAACCATAAAGCGCATGGCGAGCATATTAACAACAAAGGGCGCAAAAATAAATGCAACACTAACCATATCCTCAATATTTGAACTTAACGAAAAGAAGCTTGCCCTCGTGAAAGAATTCGCAATGCGCCTGCTCAGCTAAGCAGGCATCCTTATAACAAGCTTGAACGGTTCGGCAACTATTACTGTGCCGTTTGGCGCCTTTTTAGCCCCTTTGATATTAAACCCGCGCCAGTTCGTGCCAGCCCAGAAAAGCACCTGCCACTTATACTTCTCGTTTGGTTCAATTAAATGGTAGTACTCGCTAGTGCTAACAAAAAACTTTACATCCGCAATACCGTCATTATCGCTGTCAACATCAAATACCGCAACGGACCTTTCCTTTACGTTTTTAAAATCTTTAAGCGCAGGTGCAAAGTAGTCTAGCTCTGGCATGCCATCTAAATCAGCATCAATTCCAAGAAAGCTCAGCTTCTTGCCAAACTGCAGAGCAAAGTCCTGCTTATCCAGGAGGAGATAAAATCTTCTTTTATCTGAAGAAACGAAATATCGGTATTTAACACCAAAAGGAAACTCTATAGCTTTATCGCTCACTTTGCCAGGTGTAAAATTATATGGGCCAAGCACATTGCCGAAAGGGTCTTCTAAGGCAAACCTGTTTGTTTCCATATCAAATGAACAGTAATAGAACATATTGCACGCGCTTACTTCACATTCTTCAGTTGGCGATTCCCAAAAAAGATAGATGTAGAGTACATTTGCATCAGGGTTTGCAAAGAGCAGCTGGTTTTCATAGAGGTAAATTGCGGTCATCGGTGCTTCTGGGAAATAGTTGCTGTCCACATCGAAGCTTCTATCGGCTTCAATTATTTCCGCACTTGGCTCTGGCTTTACCGGTGGCTTAAAAGCAACAAGTAAGAATGTTGCAGCTACAATAATAATTACCACTAATAAAATCCCTTTTTTTGAGCTCACACT
>JAGHBI010000062.1 GCA_021161055.1 Candidatus Iainarchaeum sp.
AGCTCACCCCGCTAATTACCGATGACAACTTAGAAGAAATAATGATTAATGGCAAGGGTAAGCCTTGCCATTAATCATTATTTCTTCTAAGTTGTCATCGGTAATTAGCGGGGTGAGCTTGCCATAGCCTATGGCCTCGCCAAGAATGCGAAGAATGATTTTTTCCTTATCTTTTATATCTGGAAAGTATTCATTGAAGAGCCCCATAAAAGTGTTTCGAAGCTGGTTGTAAACTTCAGGCGAGGGAAGCCTTGTTAGAAGCTGATTTACCTCAACGGTTTGGATTATTTCGCTGTTGAAAAGCTCTGCGAACTCTTCGGCGCGCTTTATGGGCAATACTGATTTTAACTCTTCGATTGAATAAGACCTCTTTATTGCGTTTGTGAGAAATTCTATAAACTCTGTTTGTTTCCCCGTGAAATCGTCCTTACGCACAACATAGAGCTTATATGGGAAACCATCGTATATCTGCACATTACCATAGGATTCGAGAAGCGGACCTTTTCGAACCAACTTATTTGCTATTGCGACCACCACATGAAGTCTTAAATTATAATTAAAAGGTTTTCAATATTAAAAGGTTACTGTGGTTTTATTGGGCACCAAGAATATCAAAAAAATACTTGAAAGGGTTTTAAAAAAGGTGACGCCAAGCGAAGAGGAGAAGAAAAGGGAGCTTGCGCTTGTCAAGCGCCTTATTGGGCGAATAAAAGCTATTAAAGGAAAGCATCTACAAGCCATGCTCTGCGGTTCTCTGTCAAGGGATACACACTTAAGAGGCGAGCGCGACTTTGACATATTTGTGCTTTTCGATGAGAGCCTGCCTCGCGACAGGTTTGAAAGCGAGGGTATAAGAATAGGTAAGGAGGTATTTAAGGGCTACGAACACTGGCTTGAGTACAGCGAGCACCCGTATGTAAAGGGGATTATAGAAGGTTATGAAATAGAGATAGTGCCTTGCTATAAAGTAAAGAAAGCAAGCATGTTGAAAAGTTCTGTTGATAGATCACCTTTTCATGCAAGATTTTTAAAAAGACATCTTAAAGATGAGCAAAAGAAAGAGGTTCGCTTGCTTAAGGCGTTTATGAAGGGCGTGCAGTGCTATGGAGCTGATATTGCCAGCGAAGGCTTTTCAGGTTACCTTGCGGAACTTCTAATATTAAAGTATGGAACGTTCCTCGAATGCATAAAAAATGCCTCGCAATGGAAACCTGGTATGAAGATAGCGCTTAAGGATTCACACCTTAAAAAATGCAAGGTGGAAAGCCCGCTTGTTTTCCCAGACCCAACGGATCCGAAACGGAATGTGGCAAGCGCGTTGAGCCTGGAGCAGTTTGCAAGGTTTGTTGCCGCATGCAGGGCATTCCTAAAGAAACCAAGCGAAGATTTCTTCTTCGGTAAGAAGGCAAGAGCGATGCCTAAGGAACGCATAAAGAAGGAGCTTCAGAAAAGGAACATAATTGCAATTGAGTTTCCTATGAAAAAACATGTGCCACGTGACATAATATTTGGGCAACTAAAGCGGTTCAAAGGTTTTTTAACTTCAGAGCTTCAGAAGCATGATTTCAGGGTATTTGATGTGCAATTTGAAGAGTATGGAAAGAACATTTATTGCTTCGTAGAGCTTGAGGAACGCATACTTAGCGAATTTGTAAAGCTCTATGGGCCGCCGGTTTTCGATGAGAAAAACTGCGAGGCTTTCTTAGCAAAGCATAGAAAAGCGCTCTCAGGCCCAAGAATTGAAGATGAGCGCTTGGTTATCGTTGAAAGAAGAAAGCATAGAGATGCTAAAGAAGTGCTGGAATCTCTTATCTCTTTCCTTTCAATTCGAGGCAAGGAACCTCTTAAATCGATGCTTAAGAAAGCTCGCATGCTTGAAGAAGCGCAGCTCCTGCGCAAATGCACAGATGCGGAATTTGCCAGAATATTCACAAAATTTTTGAAAGGCAAAGAGAAGTTCCTTTAATCCTTATTATATTCGCAGTCACAGAAACTATTTGGCGATGTTTCCAAATCTTGGTTTGATTAGAGGAACTATATCTCTTGGGTTTAGTTCCAATCCTGCTTTTGGGTCTCCAGAACTGATATTCACTTTTTCTTTTTCCATTATTCCGCTATCAAATAGGACTGGAATCTCCGTTTTCAATAATAGTGGAGGAATCGCTCCCGTTTTATAACCGAGAATCTCTTCAATTTCTTGTTCTGATGCGAAACTCAACCTCGAGCAACCCATAATATCTCTTACCTTCCGTGTGTCAACCATTTTATCAGCAGGTATGCACGCTAAAAAATAATTTTTCTTTTTATCAACTAAAAGAAGGCATTTGATCATTTCATCTAATGGAACATTCCTTTCTTTCGCGGCATCCTCACAGGTGAAAACCGGTTTTTCATGGGGGAGCAACCTGTATTTAATTCCTTTCGAATCTAACAATTGAGTAATTTTTGTTTCCATATGACCCCGGAGGGACTCGAACCCTCAACCTGCCGGTTTCCACAACATAAGGGGTAAGCCCTCTTATCAACCCATCCGAACCGAATATTATTAACCAATGGGGGTTGATAAGGGGGCTTGCCCCCTTATTTCCGAAGCCGGCTGCTCTATCCTATTAAGCTACGGGGCCATGTATAGGTTTAAAAGCATACCCTGCTAAAAAATTAATAATTGCTTGTTGTTTTAAAAATTACCCCGGTGGTGGTATGAAGAAATGCATTAGCTGTAATACAGTGGTAACGAACGACTATGTGGCGTTTAAATGCCCGAACTGTCTGAAGGCCACAATAATAAGATGCGATAAATGTAGGGGCAGCAGCAAGCCCTACAAATGCCCCGAATGCGGGTTTGAGGGCCCATAGAACAGAGGTGTTGAAATGGCTGAACTTATGGCAGTATACAGAATAATGCCTGAGGAACCGGGTGCAGAGGAAAGTATAAAGGAGGCATTATCCAAAATAAAGAATGCCTCGCTGAAAGACGTTAAAATTGAGCCCTTCGCCTTTGGGCTGAATGCAGTTATAGCAGCATTCATAATGCAGGAACAGGAAGGGCTAGCTGAAAAGCTTGAAGAAGAGATAAAAAGCATTGAAAACGTGAGCGATGTGCGCTTAGAGCACGTGAGCAGGATTTGAAATTTACCTTTTAACTTTTGCCCGCATTTCAGAAATTGTGCTATTTATTGATTTCCTGTAAAACAAACTTGTAAACTTTGCCTGTTTTCTTGTTTTCTAGATATAATCCGTCTTCATCCTCAAACATTCGCCAGAGAGGCACCCCGCTTCCTGAATCTCTAAATATTATATCCCCGGTATCAAAACCTTCAGCTCGAACCTTTCCTCTAACACGCAAATCCGTGTCTATCTCTGCTTGATCTGCTGTGTTTAGTTTAAGTAGTGGTATGTCAGCTGTTCCCGAAGCGTTTCGTGCAACAATAGCTACATTGTTTGGTATTCTTATCGCCTTACCGCTGGTATATCTAGCACTACCGTTTATCCCATACATATCTATTCCATAGTTAGCAAACGTGCCGCCAAAGTTTATTCCCCAGTCTGCCCAGGTATCAATGGTTATCGCTGTAAGCCACTCTGACTCATTTCTCCTATTACTAAAGTAAAGAGCATCCGTACCTTTATAATCCCCTTCATTGGAGATTGCTATGCCCGTAGCATCATCATAAGGAACGTTATCTCGGTCTATTTTTGGATCCAAAGCTACATGAACTCCATACAGTATTCCTTTTGTAGCAGCTGTAACAGAGGGGTGATCCCGTACATAAACTCGCAAGCCTGTTACACCTTTTTTAGTAGCATTATCACCCAGCCCTGTGGTATGAATTAAAAATGAGCGATAAACACCTG
>JAGHBI010000037.1 GCA_021161055.1 Candidatus Iainarchaeum sp.
ATATAAGGTTGTTGAGCCGGAGCCTGTGCCTTTATCTGGAAGCGAAGTGAAATTTGAGCATGCTGTTCAGATTGCAGATTGGGTTTTGCAATGGAATGGTAAAGGGCTAAGCGCACAGAACACGCAAGGGAATTCACAAACAACGAAAACTAATGAGAATCAAACAAAAGGAACAATGCAGAAAGCATCGGAGCTTACGCTGGCAAAGATTTTGGGGCTTGCAGCTGTTGATGCGATAAACCCCTGCGCTTTGGCTGTTTTAACTTTAATGCTTATTGCGATTTTAACCTATAATCCGAAAAATAAGAGAAATGTGTTGCTAGCGGGCCTCGCTTTTACCGCCTCCGTTTTCATCATTTACCTCTTTTACGGGTTAGTTATAATAAGGTTCTTCCAATTGGTACAGTTGCTCACTTCTATTAGATTACTGTTGTACAAGATTTTAGGAATTGCGGCAATTCTTTTGGGTCTGCTCAATATAAAAGATTTTATCAGATATAAACCAGGCAGCTTCCTGACGGAAATGCCGCTTTCATGGCGACCTAAAGTAAAGAAACTTATTTCAGGTATCACTTCGCCAGCAGGCGCTTTTATTCTAGGTGCGTTCGTTACAATTTTCCTACTGCCTTGCACTATAGGTCCTTATATTATTGCAGGTGGCATCTTATCGGTGCTTGAATTGTTTGATACGATACCTTGGTTGATGCTATACAATACAATATTTGTTCTTCCAATGGTTGCGATAACTTTGATAGTATATGCTGGCATCGCAAAGATTGAAGATGTTTCAGACTGGAAAACTAAGAATATACGCTATATACATGCTGTGGCAGGAACTATAATGTTTTTGCTTGGTTTGGGAATGGTTTTAGGGCTTGTATAGCTGGGTTTTTACCCTTTCTTTTATCTTTACAATTTCCTTTGCCGCTTTACATTCAGTTTCCACAACCGGTGTTAAGTTCACAATCGCATCAACAACCTTTCTATCGTAAGAAATTTGTCCGAGCAATTTTTCACCTGCAAACCCTTCAATCTCTTTGCTCAGCCGCTTGTTTATATCCCATTTATTTATCACTATTCCGTAAGGTATGTTAAAGTACTGCACAATCTGCAAAGCTCTTTTTAAATCTCTAAAGGAAGCAGGGCTTGGCTCAGTTACGGCAATCACAAAATCACTTCCTCGCAAAGAGGCAATTACAGGGCAGCTTATTCCTGCCGCGGAATCGCATATCAGAAGCTCAGCACGTTCTTTTTCAGCAAGCGTTAACGCCCTTTCTTTTAGCATATCAACTATTTTTCCTGAGCCGGATTCACCCATCTTCAGCTGCCCGGAAACAACTGCAAAACCATACTTGCTTCTTGCAGAACCCATTCTTCCATTTTTCACCCTCTCAATTTCAATCGCATGTTTGGGGCATACTAAAGAGCAAGCGCCGCAGCCTTCGCAAAGAAAGCGATTGAATTCAGGTTTATTTTTCTCTTCATTCCAATGTATTGCGGAGAAGACGCAGCTATTGAGGCACTTTTTACAGCCATTGCATTTTTCTTCAATGAGCTTCGCTTTTTCGCTTGTTTCAATTTCCTCCCAAACAAATGAACTTTCTTTGATTCCTAAAGCCAGTGCTAAGTTACTTGCATCAACATCGCAGTCGCACGCAACTAAGCGCAGCTCTTTTGCAAATAGAACCGCCAAAGAGCTTGCAAGCATCGTTTTGCCCACGCCGCCTTTTCCAGAGAGTATTGTTAGCGTTTTCATAGCGAAGCCTCCAAAAAGTTTGCAAGCTTTTTTATCGCTTCATCTTCAATAGGCTTTCCTTTAGCGTAGTTTTCCTCTATGTATTTGCTATAGGGGATTTTTTCAATAATAGGTACATTAAAACGCTTGGCGGATTTTTCTATAACCTTAGCATCCGCTATATCACTTCTATTTATTACAATGCCTGATTTAATACGCAATATTGAAAGCAGCTCAAGTATTAGTTCTAAATCGTGCTTGCCCAAAGGCGTCGGCTCTGTTACCGCTATTGCAAAATCGCAACCAAGCAGCGCAGAGATCACGTTGCAGTGAGTGCCAGCAGCAGTATCAATAATAATATAATCATAGCTGTCAGCATTTTTCATTGCAACCTCTTTCAGTGCGTTTACAACAGGCGAGCTTTCCTCAAACCCCGGTAAAAGTTCAGCGCTGAAAAAATCAAGGGATTCCTTTTTGCCTTTGTAAACCACACCTATTTTTTTGGCAGATTCTTTAATCGCTCCCGCAGGGCATACAATCTGGCATGCTCTGCATCCTATACACTGCTGCTCCACAAATATGGGCTTTTTTCCAGGAACGTGCACTATTGCGTTTGCTCTGCAAGCTTGAGCGCATTTTCCGCAAGCGATGCACTTATTGTGATCAAATTCCGGCAAAAATGCCGTAACATCTTTCACATGCTTGCGTTCTATTGAAAGCAGTAAATGGTCATTTGGGCAATCCACATCAGCATCAATAAGCATTACCCTTTTCCTCTTGCTGAGCTCATAAGCCAGCGAGCAGGCAACGGTGCTTTTTCCTGTGCCGCCTTTCCCACCAGTTACTGCGATTGTCGCCATTTTCTAAAACCCTCCTTTTTAAGCAATTTCTCAAGTTCATGCGTATTCACTCTAAACAAATGCGCTTTGCAGCTGCAATCACTGCAACCAAAGCCTTCTATCGCTTTTCCAATTCTCGCTACTTTCTCTGCAACTTTGCATTCCTCTTTTGCTTTGCTTTCCTTCACAAAAACGCCTGCAATTTTTGCCTGCTTTTTTGCAAGCAGATAATCTATGTGCCAATGTTTTTTCTTTCTTCCTTTCAAATGCCTCTCAACCCTTTTTTCAAGTGAGTTCAATGCAGAGCCTATGTAAACATAGTGGCCTTGCTCAAAATGCTTCTTTCCCAAAGCACCGACTCTTACAACAGAGTCCTTTGCGATATTCACAACCAAACAATAGGTTCCTTTCATTTCGGTCACTGAAAGTGCTCACATTTCGAAAAATCGCTCTTTAATTTTCCTCCAATAAATTCTCTTATTACTTCTTCTATATTCCCCTCAACACCTGCAATAACCTCTATGCCGAGGCTTTCAAACAGCTGCACTGCTCGCGGCCCTATTCCACAGCAGATAAGTTTTTGCACACCTTTTTCAGCCAAAAACTTGGGTAAGAAACCCGGTTCATGCCCCGGATTGGCGATAATCTCTTTCTTAATAATTTTTCCTTTCTCGATATCGAATATCGCATAGCCTGGGCATCTTCCAAAATGCTGAGCAACTCTATTATTCTCACAGGGGATTGCCACTCGCATACAATCACCTAAATTCAAGCGTTAAACCAGCCTTACAGGGCTTTACTTTATCCGCAAATGTTTGCATAATTTTTTCCTTGTACTGTGTGCAGTGACACGGCACAATAACCTCCAAACCACGCAATGCCTCGAGCCTATTAAAGCCATGGAAACCGCCAATAACCGCTCGCACTTTGCCAAGCTGCTTTGCTCTTTCGATTATTCTCTCAAGCCCTGGGTGCGCGCACCCTGTAATAATCACAATGCCTTTTTCAGTTTTCAGTAGGAGTGCCTGTTCATAGAGCCTGTATTTATCCGCGCTTTCAATAGGCCCGGTTGAATAAACATCTCTGCTTATTTCACCGAGTTCTTCGACCTCAACCACTTCCAAACCGCCAAGCTCCTGTTTCAGCTGCGAAGAAAAGCTTTCGAGTATGTAAACCTTGAGCCCTTTATTTTGCAAAACCCAATTCAAACCACCAGTATGATCCCAGTGGTCGTGCGAAATAACAAGCTTATCAATCGCTTTCGCTTCTATACCAAGTTCTTTGGCGTTGTGGGAAATTACCTCTGCACTGGCACCTGTGTCAAATAGTATTCTCTCAGCACTCTCAATAAAACAAGCGAAGCCCCATTCCTTTTTCAAACCCTGGTTTGCTTCATTATCCACAATAATTGTTATTTTCAATATGGTGCACCTCCGAAGCCGTAACCAAAGCCCCTCCCTCGCATGCCAAAGCCACGACCACGACCAAAACCGCGACCGAATCCAGGCCTAAACACCTGTGTCATTTCGGGCAATGTGCCAGCGCAGAGCTTTTTAACAGCATCCTTTATGCTTAAACCAAATGCCTGGTAAATTTTGATGCCAGCCTGTTGCAAAACAGCAAACGCATTCGGACCGAGATTGCCACTTATCACTGCTTGCACATTCTTGCTAAGCACCAGCTGAGCTGCCTGAATGCCAGCACCTCTAAACATATTCAATGCAGGATTTGCAACAAACTCACTGCTCTTTATTTCCCCATTTTCCACCTCTGCAATAATGAAGCCTGCGCATCTACCAAAAACAGGGCTTACTAAGCTATTTAAATCAGCCGAGTTTGCACTTATCGCTACCTTCATTTTCAATACCTCCATAGTCTTTAAGCAGTTCTTCAAAACTTTTTGCTTTAGTGTTCTTTATTTCGATGAAATTATCCTGCAATGCGTAGTAAGCTCCGCCCTTGTGCAAGGGCTCCTTTGTAAGTAAAACATCAACATTATGCTCAACAAGGAGTTCGGCAGCAAGGATGCCGCGCCTGTGCTCAGCTTTCCAGTGTGGGTTTTCTATAATGCTATACCCAATAAGATTGCGCTTTCTGGTATCAACCTTGAATATTCCAAAATACCTTGCTAAACCAAATTCCTGTGCTATTGCGCTTTCAACAGAGCTGCTCTCTAATGGAACAGCATAGCAAAGCACGGGTTTTTTCTTATATTCAATTTCAATGGTAATGCGGTCTATTTTTGGAATCTCTTTCTTTATCTTTTCCTCGCATTCTTTCTGCAGTCTGTTTACCGCTTTCAGGTCCTTTAGGTTTGTTTCAAGCTTGAGTTCAACAAAAACAAACCTGCCAGAGTTTCTTGCGATTATTTCCTTTACCCTGACGTTTTTCTGCTTTAATGCAAGCTCTTCAATTCTGCGCATTGTTGCGTAATCAAGTGATGCATCAAGCAGAACCTTTACAGAATCCAGAAGTATTTCAGCACCGGATTTGAACACAAGCAAAGCGACAGCAAAGCCGATTAGCGGATCGAAATATGGCATCCCTAAAAAGCTTAGTGTTACACCAGCAACAACCGCTAGTGAGCTGGCTGCATCACCCAATGAATGCTTTGCTTCTGCAAGCATACTCGGTGAGTTCTCCTCCACGGCAATTTTTTCTTTATATTTCGCCAAAACAAGAACAAATATGAAGCTGAAGAATGCCACAGCGCTAGGCACCATGCTGGCCATCTGCTCCGCACTCTGCAAAGAAACCAATGCATCGCTCGCAATCTCAAATGCTACATAGAATATCAGAAGTGCAACAAAGAGGCTTATTAGGTTTTCGAGCTTGTAGAGCCCATAGGGAAATCTCTTCGATTTTACTGTTGAAAACTTTATTCCAAAGAACACAGCCAGCGAACCAATAATATCTGTAAATGAGTGCATAGCATCCGCAATTAATGCGATTGAACCAAAGAGCATGCCAGCAGCTAACTTAATTGCTGAGAGAAATACATTTCCCAGTGTCGAGATTATTGCTGTTCTTTCAAGCTTATTCATTGCTCTCTCACCATCGCTGAGCCACATTTTGGGCATCTCACCTGCACACAAGGTATGCCTCTTTGGTGTGGAACCCTGTTGCCGCATTTAGGGCAGATGCAATAGCCTCCAGGGCCCAATCCAAAGTAACCCATTCTCCCCCTTCTTGCAAGTGGCATTATTTTTCACCTTTATTTAATTCTTCAATCCTCTTTCTTATCTCTGCGAGCTCATTCTGCAAATTAGCTATTTCCTGCTCAATCGCTTTTGCCTGTTCCTCAAGCTGCGCTTGCATACTTTGGTTATCACTCACTATTTGCGGTCCCTGCGGGGTCCATTGTACAGGGCCATAGATGCCTGTCCACCAGCCGCGAGGCAGCCAGGGAAAACGCCAGCAGCGCCAGTAGTTGCCATAGCCACCGCTGTAGCGCATCCATCCAGGCATGCCAGTGGCATAGTACATCCATCTAAAACCTCTGCCAAATCCAAAAGGCATGCAATCACCTCCTTCTAGCTTTTAATTTATAAATACCACCCTCAATCCTGATCGCCTTTCCATTTATGAGCGCATCACTCACCTTTTTTCCTGCTGTGTAGAGAATTCTACCAAACGTAGGCCTTGAAATGTGCATGCGCTTTGCCGCTTGCTCCTGGGAGATCCCTTGCAAAAACCTTAAGCGTAAAGCTTCAACTTCCTCAACACTTAGCGTAATTTCTTCAAGTTCGCTCAGTGGAATCGCTCTTGGCTTGAAATATGTGGCATTCGGTTCGATCTCAACCAATCTGTGCTTTTTCGGCCTGGGCATATTATCACTATAATGAACATATGTTCAAAATTATTTTTAAATGTTTCTAAAGGGTACGTAATTGCAAAATCGCTTGTTGAGATTCCCTGATAGTTTTAACCCAAATTTTTCAAACCTTTTGAATATATTGCCATATGGAGGTCGCGAATACTATTTCAAAAGGCTTTGATTTTATAACTTTCTATTAAGCCCTTCCAAGCTTTCTCTTAAGCTTCCTCAATTTGGCTTTGAGCCTTCGTTTGATTAGGAGCTTTGCAAGCTTTCTTCTTCGTTCAGCAATAAGCTTGGGCAAATTCTCGCTTATTTTCAAGAATTCATCGGGGCTTTTTACAGGCAAGAATTTTATCTTTGAGCCCAAAGCCATCTTTCGGTCAGCAAACATATCGCCAAGAGCAAACCCATAATAGGGTTTTCCAACCCTGCTTAGAAATGTTTGTGCTGCCAGAGCCTTTGTCGCTTGGTGAGGTAAAATCTCCATGCCATGCTGCGTTGGTATTGCTATAAGCTTTGTTTTGATTCTTCCTGAGCGGTTTATTTCATCCACTATTTTGCGCACTGTGCTTTGTAGCTCAGAAAGCTTAAAACCAGCTTTTTTACTGGAGAAATAGAACGAAACGATGTTGTTTGTTAGAGCTTTGGCAATACCAAACTTCTCTGCAAGCTTATGCAGGGTCCAGCTTGCCTTTCCCCATTCCTCAAGTTTAAAATTTTTCACTCTTTCATTGAGATGTGCGTGCCATTCTGTTTGCGAGCGCTTTAATTCAACGCAGCCACGCTCGCAGAATATGCTTATTTTATCAGCAATACCATGCTTCTCCAAAGCATTTATAAGCTCGCTAGTCCTTGAAGGAGTTCTGCCGGTTATTATTGCAATCTTAAATCCTTGACCAAGAAGCTCTTTCAACCTTATTATAGTTCTTTCATCCAGCTTCAGATCTTCTGCAAGCACACCATCATAGTCAAGCAATAAAACCTTCTCATACCTTCTTATAAACATTAATAGAATTTAGCTCTGCCGCTTTTTAAATATACCGTTACATTGTTGCTGTCAAGTTATTTGGGATCTCAGATCTGTTTGGTGTTCGGTACATGCAAAAGTTCCACATCCCTACTTAGTTAACATCACCTGGTTGGGGCCTCTGTTTCAAAACTATTGGCAAAAGCTATTGAGTAAGGTAGTGCAAAGGAGAATTTAGACCTCGAATCTGCATTTATAAAAATTCGAGAAGAGCAGGAAGAAGCCGTTGAAATGTGCAGGCCATAAACGAAAGATATAAAAAATACGGTGAGCACAAAATAATGTATGGCAAGCAGCAAG
>JAGHBI010000099.1 GCA_021161055.1 Candidatus Iainarchaeum sp.
TATCAGCACATCGGGCAAACCGAGTTTTTTCGCAAGGGCTCTAACCTCATCCTTATATAAATCCCTAAGTGGTTCATAGAGCTTTAAGCGCATATTCTTAGGCAGGCCGCCAACATTGTGGTGGCTCTTTATTCTGGAAGAATGCTTGGTGATGCCGCTCTCAATCCTATCCGAGTATATAGTTCCTTGAATAAGGAAATCCGCTTTTTCCTGCTCTGCAATTTCCTCAAATATCTCAATGAAAAGCCTTCCAATTATTTTTCTCTTTTTTTCAGGGTTTCGCACACCTTTCAAGGCATCGAAAAATCTCTTCTTTGCATTAATTATGCGCAAATTCAATCCTGCTTGTGAAAATATTCTTTTCACGAGCTCTGTTTCGCGATAGCGCGTCAAGCCTGTATCCACATAAACAGCTATTAGGTTTTTGCCAATTGCTTTGTGCACAAGCATCGCAGCTGTGGAGGAATCGATGCCTGAGGATAGGCCAATTATTGCCCTCTTGTTTCCTATTGTTTGCTTTGCTTCGCGCACAATCTTTCTTATAGTATCTTCAGTTTTGTATTCGGGCTTTGCTTTGCAGATCTTGAATGCGAAGTTTGCCAGCACCTTTTTACCATTAATGGTATGACTTACCTCTGGATGGAACTGCACACCATAAAGCTTCGCTTTGCTGTTTTCGAATGCCGCAATACTGCAATTCTTTGTGGATGCAATGATATTGAAGCCCTCAGGCAGCTTTGCAACAGCATCGCGATGATTCATCCATACAGTTTCTTTCTCCTGTAAACCATTTAGCAGCTCGCTTTTTGTCGATATTGTTAGCTCTGTGGTGCCGTATTCTGCCTTTTCACCTTTATGGAGTTTGCCGCCAGCGAGCTGAGCCAGCAATTGGTGACCATAGCAGATGCCTAAAATTGGAATCCCGAGCTCCAATATGCCGGCATCGCATTTCGGTGCGTTTTTAGCGTAAGCAGAGGCAGGACCACCGGAAAGAATAAGGCCTTTTAGTGCAAGCTTTGCAAGCTCTTCTTTTTTGATATCTCCAGGCAAAACCATTGAATAAATGCGAAGCTCCCTTAGCCTGCGAGCAATCAAATGCGAATACTGGCCACCGAAATCGAGCACAGCTATTGCATGCATATTGATTGTATGGGGATTAGAATTTTATATTTTTGTGATATTATTTCTTCTTCAGCTGAAAGATGTAAACAAACCTCCTTTTTTCTGCTGGAAGAATGCTTTGCAGAGTTCGTTCGACATCCTCTTTTGTTGCACCGCTCGCAATTGGAATGCCCTCAAGTATGGCAAACCATGCATTGCTAAAACCAATTTCACGCAATCTTTTCCCGTACCTTCTCGCATGAACCTTGCCCATCTCCTGATGGTAAAGTGTCAGGAGTTCAGGGTCTTTGGAGATCAGTTTATTTATCTCATCCCAGTATCTCTCGCGATTGCGCTCACTCCTCAGGTAGAATTTCAGCTTATCGGCATCGCTCTGTTCGGTCCTCTTTGGTTTAAATGGTAGAGAGGTAATAATACCGAACCTTGATTTTGCCTCCTGATAGGCATCATTCAGGCTTCTGCGAATACCTCCTCCAAAATAGATGGAATATGCGGAAAAGATGCTGTCGTATATAATTTTATCTTTGAATGGCAGAAGCACAGCATCGACCAGTATCGGTAAATGCGGACCGACTATTTCCTCAAAGGTGCCGGTGAGCGCAAGAACCCCATAGGCTTTCGGTGGAGTTTCGAGGTCAAGAAAAATGGTGTAGTTCTTCAGATAGCGAAAAATACAGAATTTGCCCTTTACAAAGTGTTTCCAGCTCTCAATTATTTTCAGTTCATCTTCCGAAAAACCGAAGGGATTTTCATTAACAAAGGAGGTGATCATATCCGGGTGCTCGTATAAACAGCCCCTGAGCTGATTTACCTTATCCAGGGGCCATTTCCTGAGGTTTTCCGGATATCTGGTGGTATCCACCACATTGAATTTTCTGTTGACATAAATCAGCAGTGAGTGGTACAGTTTATAAAAAAGCTCAACATCTTCCTTGGGTAATTTCATTTTTCGCCACCTTTAGCGGTTCATACGTTCAATATAATGGCATAAAAATGCTTTATAATATAACTGAAAACGTCCCTGAAATGCTCATAATATTTGGGAATTTTGTTTTAGGATGGGATATATTTTTATATACTTTCTTTGAATAAAAGTTGCTCACAGAGCTAACGCATTAAAGCACTGCTAAGCAATGCTTAAATCCAGTTTTTCGCTCATAAAAAGTGGAATGCCTAAAGCAGCAACAATGAGCGAAAGCGCGAAGAAAAGCAGAGAAAAAGCAAATGCCTGTTCAGCGGCAATGCCCACTAAGGAGAACAAAATGATTGTTGTTGCGTCGCGCGTACCTATTCCTGAAATACTTATTGGAATCAGCATTACAAGCGTTGTGACTGGGATTACTAGGAAAAGGAAGCTTAGGGAAACATTAAGGCTTAATGCTAAGGCAATCAGATAGGATGCGTAGATCAGCAATGCCCAGGAGATGAAGCTTATTACAAGCACAGCCAGAATCAATTTCTTTGATTTCACAATAGAGTGGCTTGTTTTTATGAAGGAACCGAAGCCCTGCCTTAACTGTGTCTTGAACCTTGCGGGAACCAGGTGGTTGTAAAAAGGCTTGAGGAGCTTCTTTAAGAGAGGCTCGTTGAGGAAAATATAAGCTGCAAGGCAAAAAAGCACAATGAGCAGCATAACCATTGCTGAGGAAAATACCTCTATGCTGAAATAAAGAGAAAAAAGCACGCTTGCGAGCAGGCCGGTGAGGAACAATACACTTATATCTGCTAGGCGATCTACAAGCACGCAAGCAAAAACCTTTGCTAAGCCATGCTCTTTCAGGTAAAGAGCCTTTGCAAAATCTCCCAAGCGACCGGGTGTGAATGTGCCCAGAACAATTCCAATGTAATAATATTTGAACGCCTTCCAGAAGCTAAGCTCAATGCCCTGCTTTTTTAGAATCAAAAACCATTTTGCGCATCTAACGGCAATAGTTGAAACCAAAATAAGTATTGCAAGAGCGATAAGCGTTAGGTCCGCTTTCGATAGAAATGTTAGCATTTCATTCAAATCTATACTGAGCAGAATAAATGCAAACAAAGCTATGCCAATAAGTGCTAAAAGCTTCTTCATCAAGAAAACCATTTAAAGAAATGATTAAAAATGAAGAGTTTTTCAGTGAACAACCCTTATGCAAAATACTTATACATCTGGCTGTATAAACCTTTATAAATATTTATACATTACAATGTACAGTGCTGTGTTCCTTACAAATAAGAAAATCTTATTAACTTTTCTATTCAGCATTATATAGGTGATTCGATGGTGGTTGTGGAAACTACAAAAATGAGTACTCGTGGTCAAGTGGTAATCCCTAAGCAGATACGTGAGTTTCTGAATATAGATGAAGATAGTATCTTTACGGTTATTGCTCTCGATAGGGAAACAATTGTTTTGAGAAAATTGAGTAAAGAAAAAATTCTTGCCGATTTTGCTAAAATAAGGGAGAAAGTAAAGAAGGCAA
>JAGHBI010000011.1 GCA_021161055.1 Candidatus Iainarchaeum sp.
CCCTACTTAGTTAACATTACCCGTTTTTACCTAAGAATTTTCCAATTTCCAACGGTTATCCAACAGCTACAAATGAAATATGAAAAACATAAAATATAAATAACATAAAAAGATATTTAGTAATGTTTAGTAATGTGGAAAAATTAATGCAGGCGGTACGATTCAGATGGTACTCTCCAGAATGAAAAGCGCATCAAAACTTACTGGTTCATGTCCCTTCAGATGTCTATTGGCTTTCTTGCTCCTCCTTCAGCTGGCACCTCTCACACTTGCTTCTGGCACAAGACCAGCAGTAACAATAACCACAGAACAGCTCATCAAAAACCAAACCAACACAATAGAAGCAACAGTAACAGACCCCGATGGCGATGCAAACCCAGCAAGCGTATATATTTCTGTAAGAAGCCCCTCCACAATCTCATGGGACGAAGCTCAAGTTTACCAAAAGCCAATGTCATGTTCAGGAACAGGTTCTTCGCTAAGCTGCACATTTTCCATTAATGTGGATTCTTCCTGGGCAAGCGATGCAAAGATTGCTGTGGTTGCAGCGGACTCCGTTGATTGGGGGGAATACGCGGTAAAAACAGTCCCCGTTCTCAGTGGGCAAACTCAAGGCACAAGACCAGCAGTAACAATAACCACAGAACAGCTCATCAAAAACCAAACCAACACAATAGAAGCAACAGTAACAGACCCCGATGGCGATGCAAACTCTGCAAAAGTATATATTTATGTAATCTCCCCTGCAAACGCAGGATGGGACAATGAATCCGCACAGAAGGTATGGGAAAAAACAATGAGCTGTTCCGGTGATGGGTACACTTTAAACTGTTCCTACGAAGTTGCAGTTGATGATACTTGGGCTACTGATGCAAACATTGCAATTATTGCGGCAGATTCTGTAGGTTATGGAAGCTATTCCTTTAAGAGCGTTAGCGTTATTTCTGGGCCTACACCTTCCCCATCTCCTTCTCCGCAAACTCCAACCCCCTCACAATCTCCAACATCCCCATCACCCACACCTTCCCCATCTCCACAAACACCATCTCCTTCTCCACAAACACCCACACCATCACCATCTCCTTCTCCACAAACACCCACACCATCACCATCTCCTTCTCCTTCACCAACATCCCCAACACCACCATCTCCGCAAACTCCAACCCCAACGCAGAGCAACCTTGAAATAACTCTGGATTATCCAAAACCCGGAGAGAATATCCTGCCAGAAAGTCAGATAAGGTTTATTCGCATTAAGGTGAGCCTGAATGGAAAACCTCTCGAGGAGGATGCTCTGAGTGCGCTGCTCACAATAAATGATCGAACAGAACGGGTTCTTTTCATACGCCAATCAGGTAATATTTATCAGTACACTTTGGAAGAGCCGCTGCCTGAAGGTAATTATTCCATAAAAATAATGCTCTCGGCACTTGGCACACAGGGGTCAATTGCAACAGATTTTTCTTTTAGGCCTGAAGGGGGATTTGCCTGGATTATCAACCTGCTTACAATTCTAATGGTCGCTCTTTTGGTTGCATTTTTTGCCTACATTGCCATTAAAAAATACAGCGAAACCGAAAAACCCGCCAAGTCCCCTAAAAAGCCATCCATACCTCCTGCAGAGCCCGCAAAGAGCGAAACAGAACTCATCACAGTCAAAAAGTTCGGTGATGCGATAGAGGCGCTCAAAGCTCTGGAATCAACAAAACTCAAGTTGAAAAGTGCTAAGGAGGACTTAAAAAAGCGAAAAGCAAGAGAGATTATAAAGTCACTTAAAGAGAAACTGAAATAACACAGCATTTTTAAGTACGGGTTTTCACATAGAATTGACGTCAAATGGACATGATCAATCCTTCAATTTCGCTGGCTAGGCGTTCCTTTGTAAAACCGTATTTTTTATATAGGTCTTTTGGAGAGCCGCTTTCAGCAAACCCATGCAAGCCTATGCGCTTAAGCGGCACACTTATTTTCTTCTCTGCAAGCACTTCAGCAACCGCGCTGCCCAAGCCACCTATTACCTGATGGTCTTCTGCAGTTATAATCGCATTTGTTTCCCTTGCTGCCTTCTCCACAATCCTTCCATCAAGCGGCTTTATTGTGTGCATATCTATCACTCTAACCCCAATTCCTTTCTTAGCAAGCTCGCGAGAGGCATCGATTGCAATGTGCACCAAAGCGCCACAGGCGATTATTGTAGCATCGCTTCCTTCTGTGAGCTGCAGGCCCTTACCGAATTCAAAGCGATAGGAATGCTCATCGAATATTAACGGCGTTGGTTCGCGGTTTGTGCGTAGATAGCATGGCTGCTCAAAATCGCCTAAAAATAGTGTTGCATGTTCCGCTTCTATAGCATCAGCAGGAACAATTACATTCATTCTTGGCAGGCATCTCATTATCGCAATATCCTCTGTTGCCTGCGCTGTTGGACCATCCCTGCCTGTGAGTATGCCTGCATGCGATCCAACAATTTTTACTGGCACATTATTGTAGCAGACACTCTGCCTTATTATTTCAAAGGCCCTGCCAGTAAGAAAAATTGCAAAGCTAGAAACAAACGCTTTTTTACCTTCAAGTGCTAATCCAACTGCCAAGCCAACTGCATTCTGCTCCGAAATTCCAGCATAAAAAAATCGCTCCGGAGCATGCTTTGCAAACCACAGGCTGCGCGTACTGCTTGCCAGATCAGCATCAACCACAACAATGCGTTTATCCTGCTTTGCAAGCCTTTCCAGCGCTTTCCCATAACCATCCCTTGTCGGCTTCATTTCATCGAAGCTCTTTCTCAACCAATCGCTTTTTACTTCACGCATAGTTACCAAGCTCCTCTAATGCTTTTTCAAGCAGATCGCTTGGTAGCGCTTTTCCGTGCCATTCTGGTTTATGCTCCATAAATGATACGCCCTTGCCCTTAACAGTATGCGCGATTATTGCCACAGGCTTTTCAGACTTATCTGCTTCATCAAGCGCCCTTACTATTTCTTTTATATTATGTCCATCTATCTCGCAGGTGTTCCATCTGAATGCTCTGAACTTTTCAGCTATCGGCGTTACATCCAGTATTTCATGCAGGAACCCATCGTTCTGGCATTTGTTGTGGTCAATTATTGCAACCAAATTGTTGAGCCTGCGAAAACCAGCAAACATCACAGCTTCCCAAACAATGCCTTCCTGAAGCTCGCCATCACCAAGCACAACATAAACTTTATGTTTCTTTCCATCGAGCTTTGCTGCTAATGCCATTCCACAAGCAACGCTAAAGCCTTGTCCTAAAGTTCCGCTTACAGTTTCTATCCCGGGAGTTTTATTTCTATCAGGATGTCCCTGCAGCATAGAATCTACTTCGCGCAAGCGATTCAATTCACGTGCAGGTATTATACCAAGCAAAGCCAAAGCAGCGTACTGCGCCGGACAAGAATGCCCTTTACTCAAAATAAAGCGATCTCTTTCAGGCCATTTTGGATTTCTCGGGTTAATGCGCATCTTGTGGAAATATAGGCAAGCGATTATATCAGCTACACTTAGCGAGCCGCCAGGATGCCCTGACTCTGCTCTCGAAGTCATCTGCAAAGAGAGCACTCTTATTTGCCTCGCAATCTCCTCAAGCTCCCTTATTTTCTTTTTAGTGAGCCTTCTCATTCGCATCCACTATATCTTCAAGCCAGCCTTTTTAGCATCCTCCAAAAAAAGTTTCATTCCCTTATCGGTGAGCGCATGCCTGACCATTTTCTCGAGTACTGCAAACGGTACTGTTGCAATATCAGCACCAATAAGTGCAGCCTGCATCACATGCATGGGATGCCTTATGCTTGCTGTTATAACCTCTGTTTTGAACCCGTAGTTTCTGAAAACCTGCACAATATCTGCTACAACTTGCATACCATCATTCCCTATATCATCAAGTCTGCCAACAAAAGGGCTTACATAAGTGGCACCAGCCAAGGCAGCCAATAGGGCCTGGTTCGCGCTAAAGATTAATGTGCAATTTGTTTTTATCCCCAAAGCGCTTAGTTCTTTTATAGCCTTCAACCCCTCAACACTTATTGGAATCTTCACATTAACATGCTTGTCAATCTCACTTAGCTTCTGCGCTTCCTTGACCATTCCCTCCGAATCCTGAGCCAATACCTCTGCACTTACAGGGCCTTTAACTATTTCACAGATCTCTTTTATTGAAGTTGCATAATCCGCTTTAGCGCGATTCATCAGAGTAGGGTTTGTTGTAACACCGCTTACAATACCCCAGGAAACAGCTTCCTTTATTTCACTTATGTTTGCAGTATCTAAGAAGATTTTCATACCGAACCCCCGAGTAAAAAAACGTAACTGAATGAATAAAACCCAGAAGTGTTTAAAAAGTTGTTGCAAGAGGCACCACAAAATTAAAATTTATAGGTGCTCTCCTTACGGCGCTCTATTTTTATTACTCTAACTAATCTAACCTCCCAATAAACCGCATATATAATCCTATAGGGACCGATTCCTACTCAGCAAATACTTCATCAAACCGCTTCTCTTTGCCGGATTCCATCTCTTTTTTATCTTTCTTATTTCCTCGAGCTCTTTGGCTGGTATTTCCTCTTCAGGAATCAGTACATGCTTGACAATCTCCATATCCTCTTTTAGCGCCTTCAGCTCGTGATACAGCTGCTCAATTGTAATCGTTTTTCCCATAGTGTTCCCAACAAATTAGCCTAAAAAGTGTTTAAAAAGTTGTTGTGTGGCAATGCTTTTGAACGCTGCTTTGGAGGGAATAAAAAGCAAGCTACCTTTTGAAGCGTTCTATTTCATTTATGGCTTTTTCCACAAGCGGTTTCGTTATGAAAAGAGTTGAACTATCGTGCAGTGCCTTCAGTTTCCCAATGGCAACTTTTTTACTGAAGATTTTTTCTCTGAATGCTCTTAGAAGCAGACCAACTGTGCCATGAACCTCAAACCCAAGGTGCTGTGCTTCTGTGCGTGCATTTAAGTCATCAGTAAAAAGATACCTGATATTTTCCTGCCTTGCAAGTGCTATGGAGGAGGCCTCTCCCACATCGAGACCTCTTTTCATTAGGAGCATCATAAAATCCTTTGAGCTGCCTGCTAGCCTTTTATGCTCGAGCTGTTTGTAGTGCATTATCTCCCGCTGAGCTTCACCGGAAATCAGACGGAGTTCAGCAACCACTTCCCGAGAAATTAATACTTTTTTAAAAAGCCTTAGCGCTTCGCATGCTTTTATTTCCCATAGATGGATCAGCGGGCCTGTATCAAATACTGCTCTATTCACCTCTGAGCCCCCACTCAATATCCTCCTTTATGGCTTTCTCGAGTTTTTCCGCATTCAATTTTCTTATCATCTGCCTTATGGCATCCCTTATAAAC
>JAGHBI010000039.1 GCA_021161055.1 Candidatus Iainarchaeum sp.
AACGATCCCACAGATTCTCAGCATTACTGCGACGATAGTTCACCCTATACAACCGCTGGGAACTGTATTTATGTTGATGTTGGGGAAATGGTTATTATAGATGCAAACATGGTTAACAATGGTGTTGCGTCAGCACCATGCAGAAAGAACGATTTTAGGGTCTGGTCAAATATAAATGACAGCGTAGACCCTATACATTTCGCACATATAAATCCTGATGACCCGGACGCATTCATACCTGATAAAGATGCTACTTGGAATTACTTCTCCTTAGCTCCGGGGGAAAGCAGAACAGAAACAAGAGCCTTTGTACCTGTTATTCCGGGACACTGGGGAATTCACTGGACCAAGCATGTATACTATGGAAGCGATTGCTCAAATCCCAGCGATCCATGGGACAATACAACACACTGGAAGATTGAGAGCGGGCCTGTTATAAGGGTGAGGGGGCCTGATGCATTTTTACATGGAATGTATCCACCACATTTTTACTTCCCTCCAGCTGAGCAGTATGTTGAGGTGGAAACACATCTTACAATATCAACCATATTTGGAACAGAGCCTTTTACAGACGATTTTCCTCTCATAGTGGAAATGTATTACTATAAACCTGGAGGGGCAAAAAGGATCGTTTCGGAGATCAATCTCGATAGAGGGCTTTACCGGCAGGATGTTGCTATAAAGCAGAATCTGCCCGTGGAAGATGCGCTTGGGGTAGATTATATAACAGCAATACTAAAATATGACCCGAGCAGAGATATTCCGGGTGTAACAAACGATGCATTGATGAATCAATATATGGCACTTGCAGGTGTGCAAGGCTCTGGGAGATTCAGCTGTGCTGGAAGTCCAGAACGCTGTGCATACGCATATGGGACATTTACAATGCCTGTTGATTTTGTTAAGTTCATAGATCTGAATGAGCAGTTTTCTGACTTCTACTATTTCCATGAGGGAATCTATTATATGGAAATGGATCCGAATGAGGAAAGAAGCCTAGTGTTGCACATGGAAAACCCATATACGGAACAAACGGAGTTTACATTTAGCACAACACATCCGGATATAGTGAGCTTCTGGCATGGGAATCCTGCTAGCGGCACAGAGGTGAATAAAGCGATTCTGCAGGCGGCAACAAGCGATACCTATGCTGTTAATGAGGAATACTGGCTCAGAATAAAGGCTCCCGCGACAGGCGGCCTTTATGATATAAATGTTGCAGCAACAGCAAAGGGTGTAACAGACAGGGTATATCTGCATCTGAAAGTTAATTCACCGCCAAAGGCAGATTTTGAAGCAATTCCAAGGGAAGGATTAACTCCTTTAGTTGTGGATTTCTACGATAAATCAACGGATGATTCTGCAGTTGTTTCATGGCTATGGGATTTCGGTGATGGGAGCACTAGCACAGAACAAAACCCCGAGCATACTTATGCCAGCGAAGGACCATTCATAGTAACGCTTGAAGTGATGGATGATCAAGGGCTTAGCGATACTGTTTCCAAAGAGGTTTATCCATACTCTATCGCCACTGTAAGGGATGTTTACGCTGGAAATATATACGTTGGGGAAAGTGCTAGAGTAGGTGCTTCCTGCAACAAGAATGTTTCGGGAAAGCTCGAGGTGTTCTCTGAGAAGACAGGGCAAGCAGTATTCTCGCTAAACGATTACATCTGCAATTCTGGCCCTGTTGAGGTTGGACCGCTGGACGAAGCAGGCATCTACTGCGTGCACTTCAGGCTGAATACTGCGAGGTGCGCGCAGTGCTCTGGAGAGAAGTGTTTCACAGTTAGATACCCAAAGCCTGAAGCGGTAACCCCTGAGCTGCATCCTGCACTCATAATGCTAATTGCTGCCTCAATACTGCTTCTCCTTAGAGTTGGCAAACCTGTCGAGGAATAAAACAATCGCAAACCCTATAACAGCTGGCACAAGCGCAAATATCGGGTTTAGAGCATGCGTTTCCATAATCTTCCCAAAGGGCTGCCTAAGTGAGCCCAGTATGAGCCCTGTCAGGGCTGCGAGCGTAGCATTTCTGTGTTTTTTCAGCAAATAGGCCATCACTCTGGAAAATGTAATGAAACCGGTAAGGCTTCCTGCTGAAGAGACCAGAATTACAACCATGTTCAGCTCGGTTAGAGCCTGCAGCATAAATTGATACTGGCCCAAGAAGAGAAGTATAAATGCTCCAGAAATCCCGGGTAAAAGCATTGCGGACGTGGCAACTATCGTAGCCAGAAATATAACCACTAGCGAATGTTCAGTTTCCAGAGGATTCAGCGAAACGAAAATGAACGCACCTACGAATCCCATCACAAATGCAAGCGTTGAAGGAACGCTGTGCTGAGATACAGACTTGAATATTACCTTTGCGGAGCCTGCAATCAGACCGAAGAAAAAAGCGTAAGCTATTGCTGGATGCGTTTGTAGTGTTGCATGCAGCACCCGAGAAAGAAGAAGAAATGCGCAGGTTATTCCAAGGGAAAGCGGAATGAAAAACTCAAAATCTATGCTCAAAAGGTTTTCCTTTGCTTTTCCCCATCGCCCTTGCAAAGCAAACTTTATGAACGCGAAATCAATATTTTTTATCCCGAATATAAGCCTTTCATAGATTCCTGTTACAAACGCTATTGTGCCACCGGAAATGCCCGGTAGAATGTCAGCAGCCCCCATAAGTATGCCTTTGAGGAATATCACAAGTGTTTCCGCAATGCGCATAAAACCACTAAAAACACAAAAACCACTCATTTTTTAAACAGTTCCACATACAATATTTAAAGTTAAAAATTAGAAAAGGAAGTGAAGGTAAAGAGCATACTAATTCTTTTTAAAAACAATTTCTTTAGGGCTGATTCTGAATGCTAAAAACTAGAAAAGGAGTGAAAAACAATGCAGGATAGATTTGGCAGAACTCTCTACAAGGCTATTTGCAGTGACTGCGGCAAGGAATGCGAGGTGCCATTCCAGCCAGACGGCACGAGGCCTGTTTATTGTAGAGAGTGTTACCTTAAAAGAAAGGGCAATAGAAGATTTGGAAGAAGGTAGCAGCGTTAGCTGTTTAGCTTCCAGTCTTCTTTCCTTTTTTATTTTTCGGCCGGAAATCGTAACTATTAAAAAACATTTGCGTATCAATGCAAATATGAAATTATTCAAATGCCTGGCAAGCGATACCAGACTGAAGCTCCTGGAGACTCTGCTGGAAAATAAGCTCTGTTGCAAGGATGTTCTGAAGTGCACCGCCTTGAATTTCTCCACGGTTTCAAGGCATCTGCACAGGCTTGCAGACGCTAATATAATAGAGATGCAAAGAAAAGGCAAGCACATAATATGCAAGGTGAAAAACCCGGGAAAAATAAAAAAGCTTCTCAAACTTGCAAAAGAGCTTGAGGGTTCGAAATGAATGACCCTGAACTTGAGGAGATAAAGAAAAGGAAGGTGAAAGAACTCATGGAAAAAGCAAAGACAAAGGTTATTGTTTATTCCACGCCAGCATGCCCTTTTTGCGACCTTGCAAAGAGGTATCTCAAAGAACATAACATTGAATATGTGGATTATAATGTTGCTGCAGACCGTGAAAAGGCTAGAGAGATGTACATGAAAAGTGGTCAGCTTGGCGTTCCAGTGCTCGATATAAATGGTACAATAATAGTAGGGTTCAATAAACAGGCAATTGCAAAAGCACTGGGCATCGATGAGTAGCGCTTTTAATACTTTCCTCCTTTTTAACCTCTGGTGGTTTTTTTGGCGAGGAATGTAATAATTATGGGCGCTGCTGGCAGGGATTTCCACAATTTTAATGTTTTTTTCCGCAACAGGAAAGAATACAATGTTGTGGCATTTACAGCAACTCAGATTCCATATATAGAGGACAGGCGCTATCCTGCAGAACTTGCAGGCAAGCTTTACCCGGATGGCATACCGATTTATCCTGAAGAAATGCTGCCTGAACTCATAAAAAAGTATGCTGCTGATATAGTTGTTTTTTCTTATTCCGATGTTTCACACAGCTATGTAATGCAGAAAGCTGCTTTGGTAAATGCTTGCGGAGCAGACTTCTGGTTGCTTGGTGCGAGGCAAACTATGCTTAGCTCGTGCAGACCGGTTATTGCTGTTTGTGCGGTCCGCACTGGTTGCGGAAAAAGTCAAACAACCCGCTATGTTTGCGAAATATTGAAAGAACTCGGCAAAAAGGTTGCCGTTGTCAGGCACCCAATGCCTTACGGCAACTTAGCGAAGCAAGCCTTACAGAAATTCGAGACATTTGAGGATCTGGATAAGCATAAATGCACAATTGAAGAACGCGAAGAATATGAGCCTCATCTAGCAAGAGGCAACGTTGTTTTTGCGGGCGTTGATTACGAGCGCATTCTTAGGGAAGCTGAAAGATGCGCTGATGTTATCGTTTGGGATGGAGGCAACAACGATTATAGCTTCTACAAAGCGGACCTCTACATAACTGTTGCGGACCCGCACAGAGCAGGGCACGAACTGCATTACTACCCAGGTACAACAAATGTTATGCTGGCTGATGTTTTTGTCATAAACAAGGAGGATACCGCAAAGCCCGCATGCATAAAGACTGTTGAGGAAAATTTAAAGAGATTAAACCCAAAAGCAAAAATAATCCATGCAAATTCCCCTGTTAGTGTGCAGAACCAGAGCCTGATTAAAAATAAACGCGTTCTTGTTATTGAAGATGGACCGACGCTTACGCACGGTGGCATGAAGTATGGTGCAGGTATAGTTGCAGCAAAGAAATTCGGAGCAAAGGAGATTGTTGACCCGAGGCCCTATTTGAAAGGTGAGCTCAAAAGCACATTTGAGAAATATCCTGAAATAGGTACGCTGTTGCCAGCGATGGGCTATTCAAAGGAACAGATTGCAGACCTCGAAGCAACAATAAACGCTTGCGACTGTGATTCAGTAATTATCGCAACGCCCATAGATTTAGGTAGGCTTGTGAATATAAACAAGCCATATACTCGCGTCACCTATGAACTGGAGGAAAAAACAAAGCCAGGGCTTAGAGAAATCATTAGTGATATGTTAAATAGAAAAGTTAAATAGAAAAATAAAGTGCTGCGTATGATTTCGGTTGTGATTCCAACACTGAATGAGGAAAAATTCATAGAAAAAACAATACGCGCTCTGCTTGACCAAACTCTGCCAAAAAGAGAATATGAAATAATAGTGAGTGATAGTTCAAGCAAAGATGCTACTGTGGAGATCGCAGAGAGCTTAGCAGATCGCGTGGTTGTTTGCAAGTGCGTCAGCGCTGGCTATGGCAGGAATTTTGGAGCAAAGCACGCAAAGGGGAGCATGCTTGCTTTTATAGATGCTGATACTATTGCAAGCCCCACATACCTTGAAGGCGTGAAGGAAGCACTTTCAAAATATATAGCCGCAACAGGTCCTGTAAGGGCTCTCAATGAAAAAAGCCTCATTCTAAGGGCATTCTACCGCATGTGGAGTTTGCAGTCCAGAATTTCAGCGATGATCAGGTTCCCCCTTTTCCCGGGGTTCAACTTCGCTGTGAGAAAGCACCATTTTGAGCTTGCGGGTGGCTTCAATGAGGGCAACATCACTTGTGAAGACCTTGACCTCTCTTTAAGGCTTCGAAAGTATGGCAGGCTTGGTTTCAATAATAAAATGCTTGTTTATACATCCACAAGGCGCCTGCATAAAACAAGCCTAATAAGCTATATATGGAACGGTGTAAGATTTGTGCTCTTTCGCAAAGCCCAGAGTTGGGATGAGTTCAGAATGGATTTTTAAGAAAGCTGCGAACATTGGTTATATACCAAAAACCTAAATTTGTGGCACATTTTGTTTGGATGAAGACTTTCTTGGATGGCTTCTACGGATTTCCGAAAGTTCCACATCTAAAATGTTTTTGATGTCCATATCTGTTATTACATGCCTCCCATACTTTTTTGCTCTTTCTTCAGCAACTCTCAAGGCAAGTTCTATGTCGCCAAGTTTGTGTCCTTCCCTTCTAAGATTTTCTATTATTTCATAGCGGGTAAGTGTTGAGCCATAATACCTATATATGATAGGTTTTCCCTTTTTTCCGCCAGCCCTTGGCTTCTTAGCGTGCCCTTTTCGGTGTCTAATACTCAGCCTTCTTACAGCACGCCTTCGTGCATGAGGCGACATTTTATCACTTAATATAGAGCCTTCCTTCCTTTATTAATTTTTCGGTTATATCTTTTGCGTATGGATTTGTGGCAGGCAGTTGTCTTGGGCGCGTTGCAGGGCATATTTGAATGGCTTCCTGTTAGTTCGCAGGGGCAGATAATGGGTTTTGCAGTAACTGTTTTCAAATTAGGTACTGAGAGCGCATTGAAATATGCTGTTATGCTACATGCTGGCACGATGCTGGCAGCTACGCTTTATTTCAGGAAAGCGCTCGCAGAGCTCCTAAAGCTCGAAAACAGGCAATTATTGAGGTTTTTGCTCATAGCCCTTATTGCAACAGGCATAACCGCAATTCCCTGCTACCTGCTTCTAAGAATGGTTCTTACCTATAACTCCTTTTTCCTTCTTTTCATTATCGGTATGCTGCTTATATTCACTGGAATATCCCAGAAAAAAAGGGCTGCTGCAGAAAGCATAGGGAATGCAAAGCTCACAAAAATAAATGCGCTTTTCTTGGGGCTTGCGCAAGGCCTTAGTGTTTTGCCTGGGATAAGCAGAAGTGGTATTACAACATCAACACTATTATTTGAAGGGTTTAAACCTGAGCAGGCATTTAGGATCTCCTTCATTCTTTCGATTCCGAGTGTGTTCTTTGCAGAGATTTTATATGGTGCTCTGGAAGGTTTCGTTCTCGACTTCAATGCGCTTATAGCTTTGCTTGTGGCATTCACCCTCGGATTGCTGCTGATTGATGTTTTGCTCAAAATAGCCAAGCGCACAAGTTTTTCAAAATTCTGCATTGCTTTTGGAATCCTTTACATACTGGTAGCTGTTATGGAATCATCGCTGATTTCTCAATGAGCGGAAAGAATTTTTAATAGCAAACGCTAATTTTTATTGTGCCCGCTGGAAAAAAACATGTGGAAAAGCCCGAGAAGAAACAGAAGAAAAAACCCAAACCACACGCTGTTTATTCGAAAGAAGTTATTAATGGAGCGCGCTATGCGAAAAGAATAAAGAGATTCATCACCTCAAATCGCTATTTCAGAAGCGTTTCTTCTGGAAGAGAAGTTGGAGCATTTGTTCAGAAAACGCTCCTCCCTATTATTACAAAATATGAAAATGGAAAGCCAATAACTGCAGAAGAGATAGCAAAGATGCGGAGAAGAGTGGAAGGATTTCTCGCGATGAAAGGCGAGATTTTGTTGAGAGATGCATTAGCAAGAGCAAGAAAGACAAGGCAACTGCTGCAGATAAAGGCAGTTGGCATTCCAAGCAAGCGAAGGGAAGCATATTTTATAATTGAACGCTTGGATTACCTTTTGGAAAAGGTGAGTAGAAGAGAGGCAAAGCTGGCTGATGCTATAAGAATCTTGAATCTCTGTGAAAAGGCGAATAAAATAAAGTGAGTGTTATGGCAAGCAAAACAAGGCGCGATAGGCTTATAGAAGCGATAAATAGGAAGATAATAGAGCTCAGGCACTTGCAACCAGAGTTTGAATTCAGAAAGGGCTGGCTCGATTATGTTAGCAGAAGGGATCTTGTTAGGATTGCGATAGAAACTGCTCAGGAACTTGCAAGCAAGCCCGGTTCAAGAAGCGATATTGCAAGTTATCTCGCTGAGGTTTTAACACTTCCCCAGCTCACAGGCGAAGGCATCGGGTTTATTGCACAGAAGGCGGTTACCGGTGGCAAGCGCTATCGCGGCGTTGCAGAGCATTTGAGAGTACTTCAAAAACATGGCGTAGATATCAGCCTAGTTGTGGAAATATTCCTTCTCAAAAAACCGCAGACTGTGAGAGAGGTTCTGCAGAGACTGCCAGCCACCTATGAGAGGAAACATTTGGGAACTATTGCAAAAGAGCTTGGCACAAT
>JAGHBI010000038.1 GCA_021161055.1 Candidatus Iainarchaeum sp.
AAAAGAAGAGCTGTTAAAACATAAAACTGAATTTATGGGCATACAAAAAGTGAAAGTCAATGCCTAAAATACCTCCCTTAAGCGGACTTAGACTTATAAAAATTCTTGAAAAAGTGGGTTTCCATCGCGTACGGCAAAAGGGCTCACATGTAATTTTGATAAATAAAAAGAGAGTTAAAATTGTTGTTCCAATGCACCCTAACAAAAAGGTCAAGCCCAGTCTAGTTAGAGTAATAATTAAACAGGCAGGACTTACTAGGGAAGAATTCTTCAGACTGTTAGAAAATAGAAACGTGCGTTCCATAACCTTTTTAATTTCTCCCAAGCTTATTTTATTGGCGGGCAAGCGGATTCTTGCAAAGGAATCCAACCAACTCTCTTAGCAGCATTTGCTTGCCCGCCGTTTTCAAGTGTTTGAATGCAGATCATTCCCGTGATTTGCGAAGCCTGTAGTTTCTGGCATTGCTCAGAAGTTTGCGATTTTTTCATTCTTTCCGCCATTGATAGACATTTTTTTGTATACGCCGTGGTTAAAATTAATTTATTTCATCGCTGCCATTCTGCTTCTTGTGCTGTATGTATCTTCTCTTTTGGGTATGATTTTAGGAATCAGCGGTTTTGTGGAGGAATTTAAAAGAGAGAAAAAGTTTTCACTTCCAATCACTGCAATAATGCTGAATTTTACATTGTTTCTGGCCCTATCTTTATTTCTGTTATCCCGCATGATTCCCTAATGGCTCGTTGCTAATTCAACCAGAGGCAGAGCTTTTCTTCAATTCTTTCTCTATTCTGCTTATTTCAGGCCCTTTTTGTCCCAGATATTTCGAATCTTTCCTTTTATTGTACGGCACTTCGCTCTCGCTTGTCAATGTTTCGAATGTTAATCTGCAAATCTTCATGCCTGGCCACAGCTGAACAGGCACTCTTGCTATATTTGTCATTTCGAGCGTTAGGCGACCTTCAAAACCGGGGTCAATACTTCCTGCTGTGGAATGCACGATAATACCAAGCCTGCCCAAAGAGGAGCGCCCGTCTAAGCGTGCCATAAGGTCAGCAGGAACCTTCACATATTCTCTGGTAACTGCAAGCACGAATTCATTTGGATGTATTATAAATGGTTTTCCTTCAGGCACTGTTATTACCTCTGTAAGTTCTTCGCTTATTCCCTCGCAGGTATCAACATGCGTTACCTCGCAATGTTTGAAAACCCGAAACTCATTGCCAAGCGTCAGGTCAACGCTTGCAGGCCCTATATTTTCCTCCTGCAAACCCTCAATAACTATACGCCCCTCTTTAAGCGCTTTCTTTATTTCGCGATCACTCAGCACAGCCATAAAAATCACTTCTTTTTTCTATACCTTTCTCTCAAAATGTTTAAAAACGCTGGCTTTACTGGTCCAGGTATTTCTTGCAGAGGGTTTCTAACGCGCCGCCTTCCCATCTCCTTGTTTTTATCAGCTTTCTTATTTTCCGCCTCAGCTCCTTTTTGCTTAAAAGCTTTTTTCTGTAAAGCTCTACAAGGACAGCAACTGAAAGCTTAAGCTTTATTCCGCTAGCTATGGAGATGCTTTCCAAATCATACGCTGCATCCACATCATCAATAATTAGCGTACGCACATTCTGTTCCAAACAGCATACAAAACATTCCGCTTCGCCAGCATTAACATTTCTCGATAGAATTCTCGCTACTTTTTCCCCAGATTTTACCCTCTTTACTTTTATTCGTTTCTTTTCTATGAATTTCACTATTCTTCTAGCGGCAAGACCCTCCTCATCTCTAAATCTTCCCAGTTTTATGATTTCTTCCTCAACCGCTTGCGGAATGATGACCTCTGCTATCTCAAAAAGTTTTTCCATTATTTCAACCACTTCCAGAGAAATAAGTGCGGAGGTATCTATCACAACCCTTATCATGCAAGCCCTTCTTCAAGAGATTTTTTTGCCGTTTCAACAAAAAATGCTATCTTCTTTGCTTCTTCATACCCTAAAAGCCTTACCATATTCTCAAAGGAGATTCTTCCCTCTGCAGATACTCAAAAAGAGCTTCTCTCACAACATCCGATGCTGTGCTGAGCCTCGCCCTTTCAAGCGCTTCCAATTCCTTCTTAAGCTTCTTATCTATCCTCACGGTCAGTACGCTTTCTTTCATAATATTACATTGTATTACAAATATTTAAATATGTTTTGCTTGATTATTCCCCGTATTTTTTTCTTAAAACAGCAAGTAGATTTTCCTTGAACTTTTTCAAATACGCTCTTGGCACTGAGCCTGCAGCTGCTGGCACGTGGCCGCCTGCTTCTCCGCGAGGAATTCCCTGCACTGCTTTCTCCAGCAGTTCATTCATCTTTATCTTAAAATCCTGCCTGCGCGCAGAAAATTTTACTGTTGCTTCGCCCAGATCTTCAACAATTATTATTGTTTGATTGGGCAGTTCCTTTGTTAATTCATCGATGAGTGCTGATTTAATCCTTGCCTGCGGTTTCATATAGAAGAAATAAAGTTCAAGCTCTGCGTAGTGCTCGGATTTTTTCTTAAATTCTTCCTTCCAGTATGTGAGTTCCTCTTTAAGCTTGTAGCGTAGCTCATTCAGCTTATGGTTTAAAATCTGCTCTGGCATCGCAAGCATGAAAAGTTCGAAAAGCTCTGCAAATCGCTCTGGTGCAAGCGTCTGAACAGCATTCACAAGCTCTGCGATGCTCTCGAGCTCCCTTTTTGTTACACCTGCTTTTTTTGCAGATTCATCCACAAAACGTTTCCATGTTTCATAGCTCATATCCCCAATTATGCCAACGCTCGCAATCCATGAATCCATGCTTAAATCAACAATGCCTGAGCATAGGTCATATGTGAGCTTGCTGGCAGGATAGCTGCTCGGTTCTATAGTGCTTAGCATCTGCGGCTTTATCATAAGCACCTTTTCCGAATTAATGTCTGCATAAACCTTATGGTGGTCTATTATAAGAACGCTGGCTCTCTTTTCCAATTCTCTTACAATACTTTCCTTTGAATCAATGGAGAGGTCGAGGAAAACAATATTGCTTGCTTTGGCAGTAGGCATTGTACCCATTTCATAGCTTTCTAACGCGTGCATTTTGCATGGCTGCTTACCAAGCTTTTCCAAGGCCTTTGCAAACAGCACCGCGCTGCAGAGACCATCAGCATCGCGGTGATAAAATAGCTCGCAGTCCTCAATACCTTTGAGAAATTCCTTAAACCTCTGAAGAAGCTTCTTTTCCATAATGATTCCAATTGATTTCAGCAGGCTAAGATTTTTAATTTCAACTGTCTTTTTATTATGTTGTTTTAGGAAGCGTGATTTCTATGGTGTGTTCATACAGGAATTCGAAGGGCAAGCTCTATTATTTGCATAAAAAAGGCAAGCTCTACTACTTCAGCCAGAAGGCAGCAGGTGCGATAGATATGCCTGCTGGCTACGAGATTGTTGAGAATACAACAACAGGCTTGCCAATGCTCAAAAAAAAGGGCTGAACGCCATGCAGCACAACCTTAAGCTTTTCAACCGCGCTGTAAAGGAGTATATGAAAGCTTTTAAGGGGCTTAAAGGCAGTGCTTTGGTTTTTGGCCCTCTTAAGGATAAAAAAGCATTTTTCTCTTTAGCTCCGCTGAGCAAAGCCTTGCACGATTTGGATATTGATGTTTGTGTAAGCCTCTACAGCAAACGCAGCGAGAGCAATCTGCCCATAATTGAACGTATCTGGAATGCGTACGAAAGGAAACAGAGTAAAGAAGGTAAGCTGTTGCATGAATTCATCACATATGTGGAAAAGAAGAGAGATGCAAAAGGCTTTTCGAATATATTCAGGCGAGCGGAGCTGTTGATAGAATTAAAGCCCACCTTTTTCCTGCTCAATAAAAGCAAGAAGCTTTACTACAATGCAAAGTGGTTTCGCAAATACGATGAGCGTGCATTGAAAGAAACCTGCAGGAACATTATAAAAAACTGCTATGCACTAAAAAAGCGCGAGCGTTTTTCAGTATCTTTCGAGCTGGTGCCAAGCAAGAAGATGCTTGAGCTGCCTTTGGAGGATTACCTTGACAATTTTGCAATCGCCTATCACATGGCTAAGGAAGCTAGGCGCTTCTGCAGAGCTGTTATGATTAGTGCAAGCACCGCAAGGCAATCAAAGCTTGATATGCCTGAGCGCATTTCCGAGCTCGCAACTACGCTAGCAGGCTGTGAGTATGAAAAGAACATAAAGGAAAAACCCTTCAATATATTCAGGAAGCTTTCAAGGCTACTTGGGCTGAACAAATGGCGCTACAGCGATGCATCGTTTGGAATAGCTGGTAAAGGCTACCATGGAAAGCACATATTTGGCTTGGCGATAGGCTATCCCTCGCCAGATAAAAAAACGCGATGGCCCTCCCCAGGACAGATGTTTCTGAAGCCATGGTGGAACGAGCAATCAAAGATCGATAAGAGAAGGCCTAAAACCAGGCTGGCAATAACAGAAACCCTTCCCTTGGAGGAGTTCATAACCACATGCAATATCGATTATTCTGCGCTAAGAAGGCGCAATACGCGCATTAAAAAAATTATTGAAGCAAGCGATAAGCTCATTGTTGAAGGCCACGCAACAAAGCACGGCTGCACAAAGCTTGTTGTGAGTTTGGGCAAACGCAAAAAACGTTTTGTTCAGCTTAGTGGCAGCGATGTTCGAAATAAGATTGATCGCGAAGTGCTTAAACGCTTTGGAATACTTGCCGGAATGTATGATAACCTGCCAGGCGGCGAGGTTTTCTTCACTCCTGAAAGCATCGCAGGCACTGCAATAGGCGATGTTGTTATAAATATAGACAGAAGCTATACCCTAAGCAAGAAGCCTCTGGTTGTGAAGTTTATAAAAGGTAAGTGGAAATTGCTTAAAGCACCGCATGCTGTTGAGAAGAGGATTCGCAAGGAGCT
>JAGHBI010000111.1 GCA_021161055.1 Candidatus Iainarchaeum sp.
ATTAATTACCAATCTAAATGCATTCTTTCCTTTTTCCTTCCTGATCGATCCTTCTTTATCAAACACCTTCTTAAATAACCTGTTATATTCCTCAAGCAAATCCTTTCGGCTGTCCTTAAATTCTATACTTCTCTTATCAATAAATCCATCTCCGAGCATATAGCCTGTAATCTGAGCAAGCTCTTCTTGGAAGAGCTCCGGCATAGTAATGTTTCTATGCTTATACGATGTATATTCATTAAGCTCCTCTATGAGCTCCTCTTTTCCCACAAGCCCAATAAGCGTTACCATGTTGTTGCAAGCTGTTGCATAGCCCTGATTCAAAACCCTTCTGAGCTGCCTTGGTGTTATATTTAAATAGTTGCATACCTCTGCTCTTGTTTTGTTCATCTCCCCTAAACAACTTTTAATCACTTCCGCACCCTCTCCGCTTATCGTAACCATTCTGGTGGGTTCAAAGTATGCAAGCTTCTGTGGTGTGCCTTCAAACCTTATGATTCCAGCATGTAACAGGTAGTCACCCTTCCTTATATCCTTTGCCTTTATTTCCTTTAGTTCAAACCCATCCAGTTTGAAAAATCTATGATTGGGAGATGCTATTATGTGATAGCCTGTGTCAATCTCATATACCCTTTTTACATCGTCTCTAACAGATCGCAGAGCAACATCAGATTTTACTATTCGCATGCTTTTCATATCTGCTGAAAAAACGTTCGTGCAGTTTAACTCAGATATTTTATGCATTTCTCCATTTCCAACCTGAATTATTGTATCTCCGTCAAGACAAGCGTGTCCCACTACGTTTCCCCCGATTGGCGCAGTAGGGTCACCAAACAATATATCAGGTCTTTCCATCACCTGGTTTGTTACAAGCACAGCCATATTGTACATCTCCGCTAGGCGCATAAGCTGGTGCATGTGTTTGTTGAGCTTCTGCTGTCTTTCTGCAAGGAGTCCTCTGCCAATATATTCTGCTCTAAACTGCGATGTTAGCGAGTCAACAATAAGAAGCTTGACATTGTTTTCCTTTATAATATCCCCTGCCTTTTCCGCTAGCAACATTTGATGATCAGCATTGTATGCTCTTGCAACAAATATGTTCTTTAATGTTTCCTTTGGATCAAGGCCTTTGCTCTGTGCTATCTGCACAATTCGCTCGGGTCTGAAACTTGCTTCGGAGTCTATATAAACAACCTTGCCATTTAAGCCACCCTGCTCAGGCGGTAGCTGAACCATAACGCTAAGTTGGAAACACCACTGCGTATTATGTAGAAATACTGGCTTGTTTCCGCCGATGAAGCTATGGGTCTTCGGCACAACAATGTCATATACCCAGTCATTATATTCTATTTCTTCCTTTTCAACAATCTTTTCCCATCTTATTGTTCCACTTGCAAGAATCTCCAGAGTTCTTAAATCCTTTTTCAATTTCCTATCGTTGAGGATAGCATCTGCATGCTTTTTCAAAACATCTGCCATTTTTTCTGCAGCCTTTTTTGGCATTCTTCTTGTGATATAATTCTGCAATGTTGATCTTTTCGTTCCGAGCATACTGCAAAGCTCCTTTGTTTGAATGGGTAAAATGGCTAAAGCGCTTAGTACGTTCTCCGGCTTTGGGTCATTAAGCATTTGTTTAGCGTCATTTATTTCGTTTATTCTGATCTTGAAAAACTCTACCATATTTTCCAAGGTCTTTTTTGTTATTCTTTCCATGTGGGGCTTTTTCCCAATGAATGTTACGAATAGGTTTTTGTAGCCCTTTTCACACATTGCTTTTTTGCTCCATCTGTTAAACCTTCTTCTTGAACCGCTAAGCCTTGCGTAAATCCTTCTGTATAACGGTTCAATAACCCTTACCGGTATACAATATTTTGTTGATATGTTTTTCCTTCCAGCGATGCGTTTGTGTTTTGTAGTATCTTTCATTATTTCCTCTATCTTCTTCTTGGATTCTGTTTCGGTTATGTAAAGCACATAGTACTTCTTTCCTTTCACGATCTTCTCCTTTATCGTAACCTGTATTCTGAGCATTGCAAATAGGTAAGCAAGCTGTTCGCAAAGCCTTTTTGATTTAGTGCTTATTGAAACAGCCTTGCTTATGTAAGCATCTCCTTCCAAATAGCCCCTTAGAAATGCCTTAATTATTTCCTCAGAGCTGCAGATTATCTCTTCTGGAACAAATTTGTTGGCTGCTGTGCATTCCGCAAGCTTTCCAAGGAATTCCTTTGTAGGCTTCTGAAGTATTATAAGTCCTTTTTCCTTAACAACCCTGGGCCTATACCCAAAGCGCTTTTCTATATAGCTTGCAATCTTCTCCTGAATATGCTTATTGTAATTTGTTATACTAAGAGGATTTCTGCAGCCTTCCGCAACAAATAAGCCGATGAAATAGGCATCATCCTCGCTTAGTCTGCTTGAATTTGCTGTATTTATTTTTTCAGGAACTCCAATGAAATCCCCCTCCTTAAGAAGCTCTGTTGATTTCCATTGGATTCCCTCTTCTGTTAGTGTTAATAATGGATGAAATCCTGTAAGCTTTAGCTCTGCCCCGCGCTCCGTCTTAATAAGAATAAGACTCTTTACCTTTTCTTTATACAAATAGCTTACATTTGCCTCTTCTATTTCACCGGCACTATTTATTCCAATAACTTTAACAGGCTGCTTAAGCTCTGCTACAAAGCCTGAATCAAACCTTCTTTCATTTATTGCATATTTGTTGTAGAATTCTTCTATTTTTTCTATGTGTGGCTTATCAGGATTCAAATAGAAAATATTTGTGTCTTTTGAAACGCATTTGCCCGAGGCCATCTTCCCATAAACTTCTGTTATGCTAAGGGTCTCCACGCCGCCACCAAGCAGAGCATCGAGTTCCTTGCTCCCTGTACTTATTCGCCCTATCTTGGCTCTGCGCTCCTGTATTTTGTCAGCTGTTTCAAATCCCATTCCAAGGGCTTCGCGAGCAGCATTTATTGCTTTCTCCGCTGTTTTTTCGCCTAATCCAGCAACCTCCACAAGCTCAAGAGGTGATGCTATAGCAATGCTTTCAAGTGTTTTATAGTTTGCTCCGTAAAGCTTCTCTGCAGCTTGCGGCCCTATGCCGGGCAAATCCGTTATTTGTTTTATCTTCGATGCCATGCTACTACCTCTTTTTCTTATTAATATAAGGAATAATAGTGTTTTTTAATTGATTTTCAAGAGCTCGTTTCCGATAAACCTCTTAACACCCTTTCTATTTCTGCGCTCTTATTTATAGGCGTGGCTTCGCTTGCAATAATTTCAAGTTCATCAGGGTTAAGCGAATGTTCCTTTACATTACCTCTAACCAGTATTGTTCTTCCGAGTGCGCGCTTCCTTGCTTCTTCTATAATTTCCTGAGCATCCTTTTCCCTAAATTTATTCAGCACATCGATTGTTGTCATGCACAAAGCTAGCTCAGCCTGCTTTCCAAACATTGTGCATGCAATTGTTGAGCTCCCATCATCAAGCATTATTGTTGTCACAAGCCTTGGCCTTGTTTTGTTTCCACACCTATCGCATGTTTCGCCAGAAGCCTTTTCTTTGCATGTTGGGCAGAAGTAATACACGAGGTTTCCTTTCATAACATCCACAATCTCGCCAACAAGCTCAATGTTTTGCATTCCCGCCTGCAATTCGCTGATTCTTTTTCTAGTATATTTCGTTCCTAAAAGCTCTGAAAGCTCGGGAATCTTGAATGCTACAACAGGTTCCTCTATTATTCTTGAGCGCCAGTCTAAATGAAGCTCCAAACCTTTCAAACCGCTTTTAACATTGGCACCTTCAATCTTTATGAGCTCGCCAGCATAAAGCTTATTTGCCTTTTCCGCAAGGTCGCGCCAGGCAACTGCTTGCATGCAAGCTGTTCCGTCAGCAATCTCAAACCTTATCACATTCGCTTTTTCACCACTATGCTCGAACTCTCGCATCTCAAACACTCTGAGCACGCGAGCGAATACATCGATATTCTGCATGCCTTCGCTGAGATCCGCTAGCTTTATTGCAACCCTCTCTGGCTTTGGCAGGGTGCTTGTGTCAACACCTTTGGGTTCAACTATTATTTCACCATTGAATCCAAGCGCCAGCGTTAGCTTCCCATTGAACGTTCCAACATAGCAGTTCTTTGCGAGAATAACCGCGCCACGCTCAAGCTTCTTCTTTTCTATCTTCTTTATGTCATTATTCCACAGCGTAAGAGTAATCTCGCCTGTTTCATCTCCTAAAAGCAGCCTACAATAACGACCTTTTCTGGCGCCCTTCTCAAATTTCCTAGGTGCCTGTACATGAAGCACTCTAGCTAAGAGATCTATGTTTCGCATCCCTGCGCTAAGGTTTGCAATCTTAACAACCTCTGCCTGCTCCGCTTTAATCTCTATATCCACATTGAGCTCCTTAGCAACCATAAAAGCAGCGCCATCCTCTGTAAGGAGGCCAGCAAACTTTTTCTTCTTCTCCTCAATAAGCTCCTTTATCTCCTGCTCGTTTTTGCCAGTCTCCTTAACGATCCGCTTTATTATGGTTCTTGCGTCGAGAAGCTTTGGCATGGGTACCAAAAGAATTGGGGTGCATTACCTTTTTAATCAATTTTATCAAACTCTTTTAGTATGCTTGAGGAACTCACAAAGAACCTTTACGTTTATTATCCAACAAACGTTGGAAGCAACGTTTACATCCTGATTGGCAAGAAGGTTGCGCTCATTGATACGAGCCTCAAAGCAAGTTCCGCTGACCTCAAAGAGGCCTTGGCTTCAATAAAACTCAAGCCAAGCGATGTCGAGCTTATATTGCATACGCATGGACACGCTGATCACTTTGGCTGTGACTTCATGTTCAAAAATGCTGAGAAGCGCATGCATGAAAGCGATGCAAAATATGTAGAGCTTAATGATGCCCGCTATACCTGTTCAAACCTGCTGAACCAGAATGAATATCCAAGCATAGATTCAGTGCTTCACAACGATGAGGTCATCGATATTAAGCCATTCTCTTTACGAGTAATCCATACGCCCGGCCATACGAAAGGTTCTGTTTGTTTCTATGATGAAGAACAAAAACTGCTGTTTTCCGGTGACACGCTTTTCAAGGATGCTTGCGGAAGAACAGATCTGCAAGGTGGCAGTGAAGAACAGCTCATAGAATCCCTGCTTAATCTAAAGTTTCTTGATTTTGAGATTTTATTGCCTGGGCATGGAGTTGTATTCAAAGGAAATCAACGCGCAAACATTGATTCGGTTTTAAAAAGCCTTAAGGGTAAATTCCTATAGGTGCTGTTATGTTGGCTAAGCATTTTGGTAAGGTTTATCGCTACATTCTGGATAATATCGAAAGCAAACAGGGGATGATTTTCCTTGTGGTTGATCCTCCAAACCAGAGCCCTGAAATAGCAGGCAAGTTAGCAGGCATAGCTGAACAGGCAGGTATTGCCGCTATCGCTGTTGGCGGTTCTGTGGGAGCTCAAGGTTCCCTGCTGGATAATACAATTCAGCAGATAAAGGAAAACTGTTCCCTGCCAGTAATACTGTTTCCAGGAAATATAGCTACGTTATCACCAAAGGCAGATGCAATCTACTTTATGAGCATGCTGAACTCCCTTGACCCTTATTATATAAGCGGTGCGCAGATTGCCTCAAGCTATCCAATAAAGCGCATGGGTATAGAAGTAATTCCAACCTCCTATATTATAGTTGAACCAGGCAGAGCTGCAGGCTGGATTGGCAGAGCAAAGTTGATCCCAAGAGAATTGCCATATTTGGCAGCGGTAACAGCTTTAGCTGGTCAGTATATGGGTTCACATCTGGCAATACTTGAAGCAGGCGGAGGCGCTAGCAAGCATGTTCCGTTAGCGATGATCTCGCAGACAAGAAAGCTCATAGATATTCCGCTCGTTGTTGCAGGCGGTGTAAAAACTCCCAAACAAGCTGGTGCTTGCATAAAAGCAGGCGCAGATATAGTGCATGTCGGCACCGCTATCGAAAACGTTTCAAATAAGCTCAGGGAAGCTAAGAAGCGCTTAGAGGCTCTAGCAAAGGCAGCAGCAAAAGCGGGAAAAGAAAAGGGCAAATAATCTCAATCAGCCAGAGTTTTTAGCTCCTTTACAGTCCTCTCAATCACTTTCCTTGTGCTCACCTTAGTTTTCTTTTCAGCCGTTCAACAGCTTTCTTAACGTAATGTTCATTATCGTTCTTTGCATACTCCATTATTTTATTAAGCTCTTTCCTTAGATTTTTGTCCTTTGCAAGATTAATAAGCAGCACTATGGCAAACCTTCTTTCCCAAGGGTTTTTTGATCTGATAAGCTTTTTGGAGATTTCCAAGATTTCTTCTTGTTTCAATCCTGCAATTTCTCTAACTCCCTGTGTTGCTAAAGTATCGCATACAGCCCAATCAGAAATTCCTTTCGAAAATTTCTCAATGATTTTCAATGCTCTTTCGGGGTCCTTTTTGCAAATTTTCCCCAATATTTTCGAAGCTAGAAGCTTTTCTTCAAAGGATCCAGAATTCCACAATTCTTCAACCAATTCAAATCCAGCAGATTTGTATCTTGCTGCCAGTTTATTTAGTTCAGGAACTCTGACTCCATAAACTTTTTGAGATGTTGGGACAAATTTCTGACAACTTGTTTTAGCTCTTTTATTTGATTTTTCCCTCAGCACTTTTTTGATTTCTTCCAACTGTTTTGACATAATCATTTTTTTAATTGCGAAATTTTATAAAGTAGGTTTTAGTTCATCCAGGGTTTTTTTGATCGCTTCTTTCGTGCTCACTTTGGGTTTCCACCCAAAGCTCTTTATTTTTTCAATGCTATAATGCCTATTCCTTACAAGCCTTTCAACATGTTCCGGTGTTACTATGGGTTTCGAAGAAAATGTTATGTATAAGTAAGCTATGAGTTTGCCGAGCCAGACAGGAATCTTTATCACTTTTGGTTTCAGGCCGAGATATTTCTTTATTTCAAGCACCAATTGCTCCAATGTTAGCACATCGCTTGCAGCAACATTCAGGGTTTCGCTTGCTGTGCTTTCATTCTCCAAACAAAAAACTATCGCATCAACAACATCATTCACATAAATCGCATGCCACTTATTCTTTCCGTTTCCTATGAGCGGGAAGCCCTTTTTTATCTGCTTTATTATCTTGCGCCAGTACTCATTTGGACCCAAGACAATTGCCGGGCGCAGTATTGTAATATGTATAAGCTCCTCATAAGCCTTAACTACTTCCTCTGCCTGAGCCTTGCTTTTTTCATACTTTGTTTGAGGTTTTTTCTCTGTCTGCTCGTTAGCAATCCCCTTCACGTTTCCATAAACGCCGGCTGTGCTCAGAAAGATAAACCTTTTAACCTTGCTTTCGGCGCTCGCTCTTATTATGTTTTCAGTGCCGAGCACATTCACGTTCCATAATGCTTTAGAATGTTCATCCAGAATCGCTGCGCAGTGCACAACAGCATAGCAATTCTTGCTTGCCTTTTTGCACTGTTCATAATTGAGCAGGTCATCCCCTTTCTCCACATCGAATTCGACAACTTTATATCCTTTTTTGCGCAGCGCTCGCACAACCCGCTTCCCGCTAAAACCTTCACTCCCTGTAACAAGAATGCTCTTTCGCATACACATTATAATTCGCGAAAAGTGTAAATAAATATTTCTTCCAATCCATAATTAAAAACCGCTTTAAATACTTCCATTGAAGATTTATATAATGAAAAAAGAAAGACTTGCCAGATATATTGCAAAACTTGAGCTGCTGGATGAAAGGCTAAGCGATGTTGAAGAATGGGCCTTTGGTTTAAGTTTCAGAGAGTTTGAAAAAGACAAGAAAACGAAGCTTGCCACATACAAGGCATTTCAGGAAGCAGTGGAAGCTTGTGCTGACATATGCGCGATGATGCTTAA
>JAGHBI010000073.1 GCA_021161055.1 Candidatus Iainarchaeum sp.
AGCTAAGACGTCTTATAGATACGCTTAAAACGCCGAGATTTTGGGGCCGCCTGCTTAAGAGTGCTGCCTGTGGTGTGCTTGCAAACTGGGCTGGATTTACCACATTCAATAAATATATGCACGACCATATAAGAGCGCTTCAGGAGAAAGGAGTGATTCCGGAAGCAGAAGTTGAATTTGCTGAATATGGAAAAATGCTTTCGAACTACGATGGCGAAGCTAAACTTTTCAAGAATAGAACGTACAAGATAACAATAAGTAAGGATGATTATGGAACGATGCATTATAGAATCGAACTTGTTGATACGCCCGAAGAGTTTGAAGAAATGCGCGAAATTATAGCTTCTAACCCAGAAGCCTACTGGGTTGATGACTGTAGAGAGTACAGAGAAGAAGGCCTTTATGAGCTGCTTGGCTGCCTTGCACCGGATGTTACGAGAGATATCAAAGCGGAACATGCTATAGCGTATTATGTTAACGCTAAGAAGATTAGGGAAGCTTCGCTTACCTACAATGTGCAGGAAGCGCTGATAATGGCAGCCCTTACCACACAGCCCGAAAACTTCTATGGTTGTGATATTGATAAGGAATGGTACAAACAGAGCGAGGAAGAAATAATGCAAACAATAAACTGCGTTGCACTGAACATAAGTGAGAAACGCGCTGTTGCAGGAGATGATATAAGGGCAATGTTCGAGATGCTTAGCAGGGATAGCGCAAGTGCTAAGAAATATGCGCTGAATATCGAAGCAGCATACAGAATATGGAACAGATATAATGTATGTCAAGAAGGCAGCTGACTTTATACTGTGATAATATGGACGCGAAAGGATTCAATCTCTTTACAGCGCTATTGGCAACGGTACTGATTGTTATAACCTCAATGCTTGTTTTAATAATGATACAGACAGAAAGGGATACAAGCACAACAATCGAAGAGATAACAACACAAGCGAGGCTTGAAGCGGTAATGCGCCTTATGCGCGCCGATGTACTGCATTCATTCAACCATTATGTGCGGGAAAAGATTGAAGCATACCTAAGCGAGAATCCCATAGATTTAGGTGACCTGAATGTTTGGAACGATTGGGATATACTTGTAAAGGAATTCGCATATGGTTATTTTGGTCGCAAAGAGAAGGGCGTAGAAAGAGAGCGCTTTGCCTATCAGCTTGCAACAAGCCTTCCTGCAATGCTTTACAGATATACACAGGGTTTGAAGTATGAAGCAAGGTATGAGGTAAGGGTTGTTGGTGATGAAGAGAAATTCAAGAAGGTCATGCTGGAGCTTATCACAAGCTCTGCTGCAGAAAAGGATTTTATCCAGCTGGTAGACTGTGATGGCACGCCTGAAGGCTGTCCTGTTGGAAGTTTCTACATAAATCTTCGCTTATCGAAACTAAGCGACGAACTTTATGAAAGCCTTCCTGTTGTAGTGGTAAAGGATACCGTTACAGGGGCCGAAATAAGAGACTCCATACTTCCGAGGCACGATATAAAGATGTATGTGCCTTCCAGATTGTTCAAAGCATTTGCATATACAAGAAAGTTTCTCCATTCCGACCTAAAAAAGATGAATTCATCGAGCGATTATGGCTATTTAGCTCCGAGAATCCACAATGAGCTTGATTCCATGGCATTGGGGCTTTGCGATTATGGGTATTGCCACCCCAGAGAAAGCCCTTACCATCCGCCAAGGCTTAAAGCACTGGATAGCAAGGCATGTCCCGGAGCGAGAAGCAATGCTATAGATTCTGTTGAGGTATCATTTAGGGGCAAAACACTGAAATACAACCCTTCGGAGAAAACGGGAACGCAAAGCGTTCCTGGGCTCGAAGATGCGCTGGAGAAAATCATAAAAATGCGTCTTTGCGAGCTCTCAGAACAGCATTTAAGTGGTTTGAGCAGCAGTGATTTCAGTATAGAGAAGCAAAGCATCGAAGGACTTGATTGTTACCTTGAGTTCCATGATATTGATGTTGATAGCACAGCATCGGTTAAAGTGGTGAGTGGCTCCGGTTCAGTGACATATGGGCCTGCATACACAGAGCCTAACAATCCAAGCGCATGCCCATTTAACTTTTCTTTACCTCAAAACAGAAGGCTCGGTTACTACCTTGAGGGGGATAAAATAAAGTGGCCTTCTCGCGCAATAGGGGCGGATACATGCAAGGCACTTTATACAGGCCTATCGGCTGGAATCAAGCAAAAGTTGCGAAGGTGCGAGCGCGCAGGCTGGGGCTGCTGCTCAGAGCTTGCTGAAATAACTTTTAGAATAACATTCCATGAAGGAAACAACAGGTATAAGGTAAACAAAAACCGTGATGTGAAATTTATCGTTCAGATAACAGACAGAAGCTTTACGCCCTTTAATCCGAACTACGACTCGGGAACTGTGCTTAGTTCATTAGGCTGTGCTCTGGAGCATGAGCCAAAACCGCTAGCATGCGACGCGCTTGGCTGGACATGCAAAACAGTTGAGGTTGGAGCAAAATACATGGGCTGTTATCCCTCTAGATAGCACATTTATTGGAAGATTTATTGAAGAAAAAGATTATAAAGAACAATTAGGTATATAAATTAGCGCGACCGCATGCGTGCTAGCCTAAGGTGTAAGCATGGAACTTCCGGAAAAGCTTAGGGAAAAATGGGAAAATTTTAATTATTGGCTTGAAGAACACAACATACCTAAGCCAGTATTTTTTATTGCAGTTGCGATTGTTACTATCTTGCTGGTTTTCACGATACTCCAGCATGCTGGAGTGCTTGGACCTGAAGTAACAGTAAAGCTGAGGGTTCGCGTTTTTGATAGACAGGGACGGCCGATAGAGGGTGCTACCGTAACGCTATGGAGTGATTTTTTCGAAGCTATGGAAAAAACTACTGATGCGCGCGGTGAAGCGGTATTCGATGTGCCTGCAAGTAGGGATTTTATTCTGGAAGTAACCTATGGCGATGCCTCAGAAAGCGTTGAACTCAAGCTTGAGGAAGATACCACCAAGCGAGTGCGGCTTGATGTTGAACTTGTAACGTACTTCGATAAGCGGGTAATATTCTACAAGGATGATACTGAGGAAAAAGCAACTGAAGTAGCTGAATTCTATGCGTACTGCACGCTTGCAGATTGGGAAATGCATGGCAATGCTAGCGACGGAGAAGCCCTGCTGAGAAACGTACCGAGTAATTGTGGCAGTTTAAGAATACGGGTTGCAGATAAGGATTATGTCACTGCAAGCATTGATAGCTCACCTTTTACAATAAAGCTTGCTGAGGAAGCTGAGAAAGGAACTATTGTTGCCGTTATAAAGGATTCGGAAACAATGCAAGCAGTAGGCGCCAACGAGGTCAGCGCTGTGCTCCTCAACGAGTTCCTGCAACAGGTGGCAGGACCTGTGGCAAGCGATGCTTCTGGCACCGTAACCTTTGAAAATGTTGAACCTGGCAGATATTGCGTTAAGATTCTTGGTTTGGGGAAGTATAAGGATGTTATGAGTGAATACAAACAGCTGCGCGATTCAGAACAGCTAATTTTCAATATTGATATTGAAAAGAGTGCAGCATTTCCAATAAAGGTGCGTGTGGTTGATGTTCATGGGATAGGAATAAAATCAGTAAAGCTCGAACTTAAAGACCTTACAAATAATACGCTTGTGCAGAGTCGCTGGACTGATGAGAAGGGAGAATACATATTTTACGTTGATAAGGAAACAAGCTACAACCTGATTGTCACCAAAGGAAAATGGGTAAAGACAATTGAGGTTACGCCGAGCGAAGAGTTCATAGAAATAACATACAATCCAGAAGAATTGAAGGAAGCTGGCACGGTCATTGTAACCATTACGGATCAGGAGAAGAATCCTCTTGAAAATGTGAACGTTGAGATTCTTACGCCAGAACATAAAGCAACTGGTTATGCATGCTCAACAGGTGCTGATGGAAAATGCGAGTTTGAGGATGTTAGGCCGGGAATCTACTATGTGAAAGCAACTTTGGGCAACTTTCCGCCGGTTGCAAGCGGCAACTTTGAAATAAAACCCTATAGTGCGGAGCCGGAGGAAGTATTGCTGAGGATGGATATTCCAAAGGGAGTATTTGAGCTTACCATACACGACAGCTCGGGAGAAGCAATATCCGGGGCGCATATAAAAGCGGTGGATATCGGCTCCAATAAGATTGTTGCAGAAGCAACCACAGATAGCGAAGGCATAGCAACACTTAAAGTAAGAGTGGATACCAAGCCCTATTTCATAATAGAGGCCAGCGGTTATATGCCCTATGTAACGGTGCCGCTAACGCCTGTATTTGGTGTAACCCTCACAAAGGAAATAACACTTATAAGCGATGCAAAGAGCTTAAAGGTTCAGTTTGATGGATTATATGCAAACGATGATACTGTGCAGGATTCTCTCAGCGCAGGAGCAAGCTATAGAGCACGGTTCAAGCTCATAGTGCCGAGCACAAAGTATAAAGCCGCTGGCTTGCATATCCGCACCGGAAACGATCAAGCTGGAAAAACAAACCTCATGGAAGAGGATATAGCATATATAAGCGGTTTAAGCTCTGCAGCAACAAAGGTGCTGAAGGGCACAACCTTTAGTCCGCCAACAGGCACAAAAGCTGACTTAAGCAGTGCTGCACAGCAAGCAGCAAAATGGGTTGAGCTGGAATGGAACCTAACAAGAGCACCGTTGCCAAAGAAAGGTGTCTTTGAAGCGGAGGTAGAAATTACCGTGCAAAGCGGCGTTGCTGATGGCGAACTGCTCAAGTTGAGCTATAGGGGTTATGGTTACGCTGAGGGTGTTGATAGGGATCCTGTTGATAAACAGCTTGGCAATGCAAGGGATACAACTGAAAAGCACGGTCTTTATGCATCAACATATGATGTTGTTTATTCCATAGGCATAACAAATCTCTGCGACGGCAGCTATTGTAAAAGCTTTTCGATAGAAGATTTGCAGAAAAATACAAAGCTGGCGGTGATAGAAAGCTATCCAGCAAAGATTGCTGGAAGCTACAGGCTTCACTTCTTAATAAACAAGCAAGCGCCTGGAACAGCAAACAATGTTACGCTAAGCATTTTGGATGAACAGCACGCATTAAAGTTTGGTGAATATGCTATTGTAACACCTGACGGTACAGAACAAAAAGGCGTTGCTGAAAACGAACTTTCAATTGATATAGGTGCATTTGCTCAAAACACAACAATATCAGGCTCTGTGAACTTCGAAACCGTAAAGGAGGGCAAAGCACTTTTGAAAATTGTTATGGCTGGCGAACGCGGACCACTATTTGAACAAGTGCTTACAATTGAGATAGAGCCCGGTAAAGAGCTTGCGCTGAGCGTTGTGCCAAAGACCATAGTTGCGATGATAGACAACGAACTTCTGTTCAGATTTACAGAAAAAGATACTGGTAACGCGGTTGAGGGCGTTTCAGTGAGCCTCTACCTGAACGAACAGCATATAGGCTCTGGCACAACAGATTATGATGGAGTCTTCCCGTATAAGCTGCAGGCGCCGAGCAGTGGAGCGGTCCTAAAGATTATAGCTAAGAAACCTGGCTACAAGCTATTTAGATATGAAATAAAGATTGATGCTGACGTGCTGAAAATCACGCCACCAAGCATAGACCTGGATATGCAGGCTGAATTCCGCGAAGAGGCTGAGTTTGTGCTCACTATTGAGAACCAGACAGCAATAAGCCTGACTTTGAAAGAAATAAGCTACGATGGCTTGAATGAGCTCATCGAAAT
>JAGHBI010000101.1 GCA_021161055.1 Candidatus Iainarchaeum sp.
CTCCAGAAGCGTGCGTTGTGGTGAATATAGGGGGGAACAAAAGCAGCGTTTATCTTGGAATGATTGTCTAACAGCACGTATGCTCCCAACACGCCTGAAATTGCTCCCGATGCCCCAATACAAGGAATCTCTGAGCCTAAATTGAACAAAAAATGCAAGAAGATTGCACCAAAACCTGAAAGGAAATAAAGCAGAATAAACCTTCCTTTACCAAGAGCGTCCTCAACATTATCGCCAAAAATCCAAAAGAACCAAAGATTGCCTGCCAAATGCAATATGTTGGCATGTAAAAACATGTGAGTGAAGGCAGTAAGTGGAGATGCCCTCGCAGGAATGAACCCAAAGGTATAGATAATTTCATTAAAGTTTAATGCAACACTAAAAAAGAAAATGTAAATATTGACCAAAATTATACAAACAGTCACAATAGGGTACGACCTGGTACGCAAATAATCACATAAAGGCGTAATAAAGCCTTTCTGTGAAAGCATCAAAACACCGCAAAACTAGCTAAAGCGCATCAGCTGTGCTAGCAACGCTTCGATCTGAATTCTCTCGTTAGCACCTTCAACCAAGCGGAAGTTGTATTCTGCAATTGTATCCACAAGCTCGACTTTCACCTTTGTTGGGATTACGCTTTCGTCCATATCCATTATTTCGCGGTAGAGCTGAACGATTACATCTTCTCCGCTCATTCCATAATCATACATAAGCTTTGTGAGTAAAGCCCTGGCCTCAATAAATTTCTTGCTCAATGCAAGTTTTATCAGTTCTCTTATCTCCTGAGGCCTCGCTCTGCTCGAAACACTATAGACAACCTTTTCAGTTATCTTTTCGCCAAGAAATGCGGAACCCTGCAGTATGTTTATTGCTTTTCTCATATCACCCTCGCAAACGTACACAATAGCATCCAGTGCTTTCTCATCGATCTTGAGCTTTTCCTCCTTTGCGATTGCCCTGAGCTTATCCTTTATTTCCTCCTGAGTGAGCGGGGTGAAACGGAATATAACACAACGTGACTGTATAGGTTCTATAATGCGAGAGGAATAGTTGCACGAGAGGATAAAGCGCGCGGTCTTTGTGTAGCGCTCCATTGTTCTACGCAGAGCCTGCTGTGCATCGGCAGTTAGGGCATCGGCTTCATCAAGGAAAATTATCTTGAAATCGGCATTAAATGCTAAAGTCCTAGCGAAGTCCTTTATTGTACTTCTTACAACATCAATGCCGCGTTCATCGCTTGCATTGAGCTCAAGGAAGTTTTGACGAAAACCTTCTTCGCCGAAGAGTTCTTTAGCCAAAGCGATAGCACAGCTTGTTTTACCTACACCAGCAGGACCTGCATACAGCTGATTCGGCACATTATGTGAGCTAACATAACTCCTGAGCCTTGCAACAATATTCTTCTGTCCAACAACCTCGCTAAGATTTTTTGGTCTGTATTTCTCAACCCAGGGCAGATCGATTTGCATAATAACACCTGCCATAAACATTTACAGATGATTAAACTTAAGGCGAAAACAATTTTTAAAATGTTCCAAGCAAAATTCTTTCTGTGATTATTATGAATGAAAGAAGTAATAAAATGCTTGAGTATGCTCTCATCGCTGTACTTGCATTACTGACCTATTTTGCTGTTTACCTATTATGTAATTATGGGCTGCGCTGGCTTGGAACCTATGATTGGCGTTTTGAATCCGCAACCATTTCGCCTGCATATGCATTTATGCCGTTTATAGGCTTCGCGCTCGTGTTTTATGGGTTGTATTCCTGGCAGAAAAAATTTAAGGAGAAGAAAACCGTGCTAGCGGTGCTTTTTATATTTTTTATACTGTTTTCTCTTTTAGCGTTCTGGCTTAATCTATGGTTTTTTTATCGCCCAAATGCTACTTCCATATTGGACTATACAAAGAATGTGTTTGAAAGTGCTGGCAAACCAGCACCAAAGCTCGCTTATACTATTTGTATGGCCGATTGCAAAACGGAATCATCTGGCTGTGTCTCTGGTGTTCGCATAGCAGACATCACTTTATGCACCCATTACCAAGTAAATTTTTGGAAAGAGCTTTTCAAATCAGCGTTTTTCGTGTTTTGGATTGCGGGCATATTTGCAGGCGTGGCTTTCTTTGTTTATGATGCACTAGCGAAGCTGCTTGTCAAGCAGAAATAATAATATTTTCTAACAAAATATCTTTCATGCGAAGCGTTTACATTGAATGGTATGGCTGCGCACTGAACAGAGCTGATACTGAAAAGCTCAGACATGCATTTGTTAAAGCGGGCTACAGACTAGTGGACTCACCGGAAAAAGCTGACTACTGCATTGTGAACACATGTGCTGTTAAGGCACCGACAGAAGAGAAGGTTATTGCAAGATTGAAGAAGCTTAGCGAGCTTTCAAAGCGCGCAAACTTTAAGCTTGTTGCGGTTGGCTGTCTTGTGGAAATAAACAGGAAGCGCTTGGAAGCTTCTGTGCCGGACGCTCTGCTTTTTGGTGTTAATTCCAAACCAATAGCAGATTACTTTGGCATAGAGCTTGAATACTCGCCAAAAGCCAAAGCGTTGCCATATAATGAATGTATTTCAATAATACCTGTTGCAAGGGGCTGTTTGAATAGATGCGCATATTGCTGTGTTTCTATCGCAAGAGGCAGACTGAAGAGCTATCCTATAGAAGAGATCAACGAAGCGTTTAAAGATGCGATAACGCGTGCAAAAGAGATCTGGCTTACTGCAACGGACATGGCATGCTATGGCTTTGATTTGGGCACAAATTTGAGTGAGCTCCTAGCAAAGCTTCTGGAAAACTCTGGTAGATATCGCATAAGGGTTGGCATGCTAAATCCTCAGCATGCGAAGCGTTTTTTTGACGAGCTTTTGGAGGTAATGAAGGATGAGCGTGTTTACAAATTTTTCCACCTGCCTGTGCAGAGCGGCTCTGATGCTGTGCTCAGAAAGATGGCTCGTGGCTATAAGGTTTGCGAATTCGAAGAGCTTGTTGAAAAAGCAAAGCAAATGTTTCCGCAAGCAACAATTGCAACAGATATTATAGTGGGCTTTCCCGGAGAAACGCAAGCTGATTTTGAAAAAACTATTGAACTTATAAAGCGTGCTTTGCCCGATATCGTGAATGTTTCGCGCTATGGAAAAAGGCCTGGAACTCTGGCAGCAAGGATGAAACAGTTACCATAC
>JAGHBI010000090.1 GCA_021161055.1 Candidatus Iainarchaeum sp.
AGATACCAGCTGAGCATTGAGCGCAAGCAATGAAATAGATTATGAGTGCTGAGGTTATTTTCCCTTTTTTGTTTCGAACAGCTCGGTGGCACCTGCAGCTATGCAGAATATTCCAACAAGGCATTTCACTGCACCATAAATAGCAACGCCAATAAACACAGTATTTAGGAACTCCAGTGCGCTAGCACTCTGGTTCTGCTCAAAAAACGTACTCCCGTATTGTAGAAATGAAAGCTCCTCACCGATGCGGGATGCAAACGACAGGCCTATATAACTTGTTATAATGCCCTCAAGCCCAAATACAAGCCCTATTAAAATTAAAGCAATTGCAGATTTTTTCACAGTATTGCCTCCCAAACAAATTGCCAGAGCCGGGATTCGAACCCGGGACCTTTCGATTATGAGTCGAACGCTCTAACCGCTGAGCTACTCTGGCGCAATCTTGTATTAAAATTTGCTTGAAAAAGGTTTTAATGCTTTTATTTTTTCCTTCACTTTTTTCCATACTGTTTGTGCTCTTACAAAATCATATCTTTCCTTATCGAAGCGATAACCAGGCATAGGAATAAACTTTATGGATATTACTCCTTCTTTTTCTAAATTTTTTAAGGCTTCCCAAAGTTTTCTCTTCATCTGAACAATCTCACGTTTCCTACCTAGCCTGGGCCACCTCTGTAACATTAACTTTTCAAGCCTACAACCTAAATTAGCATACTGTTCTATTAGTTTTCTGTTCCTTTCCATAGTTTTACGATTTTTAGTTGCATCCTTACGAACTTTAATTATTGTTCGTCCTAATTCATGTCCCTGAAAGACTCTACTTATTACCCATATGCGTACATCCGAATTGGTAGCATCTCTATATGCAAGACGTAAATCATTGGGAGTAGGAAGTGCCTGCATAGGTGTGCCAGGAGGGGCAGGGTGCGTATGGATAAACATTCTTTCTCCTGGAAGAGGAGGGGCACGAAAAACATGTTGTGGAGCCCCCCTAACAGTAGCATACACAAGCTCATCTCCAGTTTTCTTATACCAGCATGCCTCGAACTCAAGCTCAAGCCTTTCTTTGAGGTGTTTTTGGTAAAACTCTTCTATAGATTTCTTGGGCTCGCCCCAACGCTTCTTAATAAACCTTTTTGCAACTCTGGGCATTTCGTCACTTTACCAAATTTTTAAAAAGAAAAGTAAAAAACTCCCTAATACTTCTTTTTCTAGGTATGAAATCTCCTAATTTTTTGTTGTAGTAATAACCCTCGGCAGGAAAAAATTTTACCGATATGTAGCTGTGTTTGCACCATCGCTTGAAAACCTCATAACATGCTTTTGGCCAAGCCTTTCCGTTTATCAGTCCCAATTCTTTAGCATATTCCTTAACCGATAATTCCCTCCATAGCCAGAGAAGTTTTTCCCTATCTTTTACTTTTACTCTTATTATGGTTCTGCCTATTTCTTTTCCTTCATCGCTTATACGACTTATTGCTTGTGTTTTTATTCCGTACCAATAGTACAATTCTATAATCGTTTTGAGATCACGTATGCTCGGTATACTTGCGAGGGATTCTCCAGGCTTCCCAATATGGGTGTGTATAGCCATTTTTTCGCCTTTTTTGGGAAACCCACTTTTTCTTATTTCCTCAGATGTTCTAACAGCTTTAGCTTTTCTTAGTCTTCCTCTTGGAGCTTTGTAAAATAACTCTTCTTGGATTTCACCAAATCTGCAGAGATCTTCTTTAGCATGCCTTTCTATAGTTTTTTTCGGTCTGCCCCAAATAACCCTTTTAGCCATAAAGCAAACACTTATTGCAGTTCATTGTAATTTTTGCCATCCTTTTTAATCTACTTCTTGTGTTTTTCATGTTTTCTAACAGATTCGAAGTCAGCTATCCTTTCATCGAATCTATACCCTGGCATAGGAACAAACCTAACAGAAACACCAAGCGATTTTAGTTCTCTTAAAAGCTTTAATCTTTCTTCTGCGTTTGCAGCTTTATACTTTTTTAACCAAGTTCCATGAGCTTCTGTCGGTCCTGTCTCAAAAAAACTTTCTATTTAATTTTAAAACCGTTCTGCCAATTTCCTTTCCTTTTTCATCAATACGGCTTATCACCTGTGTGGTTATTCCTTCCATCGAGCGTCTGAACAAATCGTCCATATCAGCCAAACTTGGAAGAGCTCCAAACACCTTTTGGGATCTTTTAGGGTGGGTGTGAATTAGCATTCTTTCTCCTGCCCTTGGTGCTCTGCTTGCGCTCCAATCTCGAGTTCTTATATCAGCAGCTTTATTTAAATCCTTTCGTGGCTCCTTATACCAACTCATTTCCAGTGTTTCGATATTTCTCGTTTTCTCTATCTGTTTGTGCGGTCTGCCCCAGCGCCTTCGTTTGCGCTCTCTGAAAAACTTAATCTACATCACCTCTGGCTTTTTACAGAATCCTCTCTTACAAAATCACCTATCCTTTCATCGAATCTATACCCTGACATAGGAACAAATTTTACTAAGAGCTTCTTGCCTGTTCTCCACTCTCGAAAAAGCTTGTGCGCTTCCTCTTCAAGCTTTTTTGCTCCTTCCTCAAGATCTAAATGTATTAGCCCTTTCTCAAAATTTTCCATGCGCCTTAATAGGTCCTGCAGCTTTTTTTTATCTGATACCCTCAGCTTGAGAAAGGTTCTTCCCATCTCATTGCCTCTTTTATCAACGCGGCTTATAATCCAGGTATTTATTCCGTATTCCTTGCTTGTATAGAGAAGTCCTTTCAGATCATTAAAACTTGGGAGTGCACAGCTATCAGCTATAGGCGTTTTTGGGTGGGTATGAACAAACAGCGTATCCCCTTTTTTCGGTGTTTTTGGCATTATACTGGTTGCGCTTCTGAACTCTGCACCATACCTCAAGTTCCCTCGGGGCCCTTTGTAGAAGCATATTTCGTGAATTCTCCTCAAGTGTTTCAGGTCCCTTCTTGCGAAACCTTCAATAACCCTTTTTGGAATTCCCCAGCGTGTCTTTCGCGAGGCACCTTTGCTCTTTGGCATAAGGAAGACCTTTATTCTACCTCTTCCTCCAATTTCATAATTCGGCTCTTCACCTTAATCCTATCGTTATGCAGAACAATTCTATCGGCGCAGCCTAAAAATAACCCGGTTTCTATTACACCGGGAATCTTCTTTGTATCGTATTCCAGATCATCGAGCGAGTATATCTGATCAAACCTCACATCTATTATATAGTTTCCACTTTCAGTCACAAAGCGTTCGCCATTCTTCTTCAATCTGAATTCAGCCTCACCGAATTCATCCAATTGCAGCAATGTTCTTTCTGCTCCGAAGCTATCTACCTCGAACGGGATTATTCCATGAAGCCTCTTTACATAGCTTTCCTCTTCACCAACAACTATCATCTCGCTTGCGCTCTGCGCAATCATCTTATCTCTTATTAAAGAAGTGGTTTCGCGTTTTATGAAGTTGAATTGTGTATCAACCATTGTTGCGAATTCTATTGCCAAATCAACCTCTCTATCGTTTATCGACGCTATCGGTAGCTTCAAAGAGGTACACAAGGTTGCGAGCTCAAGCGATGTTGGAATTATTCTTACTTTCAATTCCTTTTCCGCAGCCTTAAGTGCAATCTTTTTCAGGAATGTTTTTGCATGGGGGCTTGTGCCAAGAGCAACGCTGGTATTGTTCCTCAAAAACTTTTCTACAAGCGCCTCAATAATCTCTTCCTCAAGCATAACTATCACATAGATATAATTTAATCTCCTTTTTAACCTTTTCTTCGCTCGTTCGAAACCGAACGAAAAGAAAATGCATATAAATGCTTGTTTGAGCAATTTTTATATGCTGACAGATGCCAGCGAGGTTACTATTGATAAGGCGCAGCTCAAGGTGCTTGCATCCGACACAAGGATAGAAATCCTTAAACTTCTTACGAAAAGGAACTATACCGTCTCTGAGCTCGCTAAGAAACTAAACTATTCAAAATCCACCCTGCACGAACATATAAGGAAGCTTGAGGAATCAGGCCTTATAGAGCGTGTAAATAGTGGCTATGCGCCAAAATGGGTTTATTACAGGCTCACAAGCAAGGGCATGCAGCTCTTTGATAAAACCAGGCGCATTGTTTTGATAGTTGCTGGCCTTTTCGTTATACTGGCTTTCGCACAGCTCGCAGTGCTGCTATTCCAGAATTTTTCTCTCGAGGCGAGCAGAAGTATTATTAAGGCACCGGCTACACAAACCAAGGAGTATGAACCCGCGTCTGAAAGCGTGCCTGAAGGTACAATGCACGTACCTCCAGAAACCACAAGACCTCTCGCACCTGAACCAATCGAGGCGCAACCTTCCATTAACTGGCTCATGTATGGCGCAGCAGCTTGCTTTTCCATAGGGCTTATGCTGTTTTTGTATGCTGCCGCGAGGCAATCAAAAATTATACTCAGAAAGGCTCATAAGTGAGCCAATGCCTTTTTAAATTCCTTCTTTATACCTCTACCCAGATGCAAGGGCCCGAATTCCGCATTTATTATAAGGTAACAGCCGGCTATAAGCACCATTGCCCAGAAAAGCTGCAAAGCGACGAGCTCTTCGGCAATGAACACAAATGAAATAACCGCGGTTACTAAAGGTGTTGCAAGAAGCATGCTTGTAGTTGCTACAAGCCCCTGTTCCTCTATGCTTTTGAATGCAAAGTAGTTTCCAATACCTAAGCCAGTCACCCCGGAGATTATAGGAATAAGCATAATTGGCTGTACCAAATTGCCGACCTCGCCACCCCGTATAAAGAAAAATGCTGCGGCCACCAAAAAGCTCGATGCGAAAATTATGCTCAGCGAAGTTGCGCTCTCTTTGTGGTTTGCAAGCGATTTTAGGTCTGCGGAATAAAAGCTACCGAGGAGGTGCGCGAGCATTATGAACCCAGCACCAACGCCTAATTCAAATGTTATTGTTCCCTTCGAGGCAATCACGCCGATAGCTCCTATTGCAGCAAGTACCATACCAGTAAAGAACCTCCTCGAAAGTAAAAGTCGCTTCTCATCTGCAAAGAGCAATGATGAGATTACAGCTATAAAAATGATATTAACCCTCGATAAAATCCCTGTAGTAATTGCATCCATCACTAAATAATTTCCGATAATCCAACAGACCACAGCAAATCCATAGATTAGGCCTGCAGGCACAAAATGCATCCAGCGCTTCGCTTCTTCCTTTAATTCCTTCTCTTCAAGAAGCGCAATTGTTCCGAAAACGATCAGGCCGCCAGTGAATCTGAGAAGGGTCTGTTCGGTGATGGAGAAAAACGGTACCATAGCCTTAATAAATACCGGTTGCAATCCGTAGCAGATAGAAGCAATGCTCACATAAAGGATTGCTCTGGCCGCGCTACCCATAATGGTGTAATGAATTAGTAAAGCAATAAAAAATTATGCGCTATGTTTTCTGGAAGAACTGCACGTAATTGCCACATACGCTACTACTATTTGATATTAAAACTTGCGGTAGTTAGCGCAACAATCATATTTTTTAATTTTCACTTCTATAAAACTATGATACGATATGCTCAACGTATTTTTGTTTTTGAGCTTTGTATTTTTCTTCACTTTTTTAGTGGGCAAGCTCGTTGAAAAATTCAGGATTCCGTGGATATTATCCTCTCTGATTTGTGGCATTCTGCTTGCAGTGTACAATCCTTTCTTGTCCGTAACTTCTGAGAGCGTATTCCCCCTGCTTGCGCAGTTTGGAATGTATTTCCTCCTTTTCATAATCGGTCTTGAGATAGATTTGAAAGAGATGACGAAAAAGAGCAGATTTATTTTTAAAGCAACGTTTTTCATAATTTTTCTCGAAGCATTGTTTGGTACTCTGCTTGTGCACTTTATTTTCCATTATGATTTATCGATCTCTTTCCTCGTAGCGCTTGCGTTTGCTACAGTTGGCGAAGCTGTTCTGGTTCCAATACTTGAAGAATTTAAGGCGATAAACACCAAACTGGGTCAAGCGATATTAAGCATAGGTCTTTTGGATGACGTTATTGAAGTATTTGCACTAATCCTTGCAGCCTCTGTTATAGGTACCGCTGTGAGTACTCATTTCAATACGTTTGTTATAATAGGTTCTTTGGTTCTGCTGTTTGCTCTGACAATATTTATGCGTTACCTCGGCGAGGAAGGAATCCGATTTAACTTTATCAGCATTCAGACAGTATTCCTTTTTGTGCTCGCAATATTCTTCTTCTATGTGGGCATAGGTGAATTTGGCGAGAGTGCCGCTCTAGCTGCATTCCTTGCAGGAATAGGGCTAAAGACTTTTATACCGCCAAAGAGGCTGGAAGCCATAGGGAATGAAGTAAAAACGATGTGTTATGGGTTCTTCGCTCCTCTCTTTTTCGTTTGGGCGGGCTTGTCTATAAAGATGAACTATCTGTTCACATATCCTGCGCTGGTGCTTCTAGTTGTTTTGGTTTCGGGTGGTGCCAAAATTTTGGGCAGCTATATTGTCGGCAGGAATTATCTTGGGTCAAAGCAATCGATTTTGCTTGGTATCGGGCTTTCTGTTAGATTCAGCACGAGCATAATTATAATTAAACTGCTGTATGATGCGCAATTAGTGGCTTCAGATATTTACTCTGTTATTGTTGCTTCAAGTGCAATATTTGTATTTATTATTCCTCCGATGTTTGCAGCACTCTTAGCAAGAACTCCCCTTAACAAGTGAATAGCTGCAGTTGAAAAGGCAGGCAGAATCACTCCTCGTTGATGTACTTTTTGTTGCATTTTTCCTTTGCACATTTCGCTATAAAATAAGTGCAGAAGAACTCTCCATTTTGTTGTTTAACGAACTTACAGGTTTTCCAGTCCCCATTCTGCTTCTGCTTTTTTCTCATCTCTTCAGCAAGTTCATCCGCATCTATAAACTTTGGCTCTGGTTTTTTGTATGGGATTGCTTTGGATTTGGACACAGCTTGCCTAGTGTTTGAAGCCCTCACAGCCCTAACAAAGCTCTCTAGAGCCATGCATAAAAATATGGGCAATTAGTTTTTTAAATGCTAAATATTTTTTGGAACTAGTGCTTAATAACAAATTGCTTAGGGACTCGATACCGTTTTGAAATAATGGCACATGCTGGATTTCCATAGGCCTTTGTTCTTTGTCGCCTATGCCTGCCAGAGTGTTTTTCGATTATAAATTTCGGGTTTATTTTTTTGGCAAAAATAAGCAGCTGGTCAGCGATTAAAGCAGAACCTTCCTCCGTATAAACTTTATTTGGGTCTGCCTCGGGAAAGTGTCTTTCAATCCAACTTCTCATTATTTGCGCCTCTCTTAACTTCTTCTATTTGGTTTTCTTTTTCCAGCTCTCTAATAGCTTTTATCACTAAAATAGGATCTATTCTTAGGTCCGTAACAATGTCTTCAATACGGAATTCCTCCCTCATTTTTCCATAGGTTAAAATTTCCTTCTTAGCTTCAGCGAGCGAAATCTCTCTGTATTCAATTTCTTCCGCACTCAACTCCTCTACTACCTCCTCTGCAATATCTTTTTTAACTGCCTCATACCATAATGGGGAGGTCAGAGCAACAACAAGCAATAAATAATCCCAGTGAGGTATGGGGTCACT
>JAGHBI010000063.1 GCA_021161055.1 Candidatus Iainarchaeum sp.
CAAAGGAAGCGGTTTCGCTTTTGAGGAGGATAAAAAGGGCGTTTTTCATAGTTATAGCGGCAGCTTCTACTACGCTCGCAACAATGCTTCCAATAATCCTTTTCGGCTACGTGCTTGTGAAGATAGTTGGCTTCGCAATCGCAATCACAATAGGCGTTCTTGTTGGTGTATTTGTTACAAGGCCAGCATACGGTGAGATAGCAAGGATAATTGTTTCAAAGTACTAAGCAGGCTATCGCATTATAAGAGCTGACCCAAGTCGCTTATGCCAGCGAAGCGCTTTGTTGCTTCATACCATAGGGCTATTATAGCACCAGACATAAGGAACCAGCTTGCTATATGCACAGGCTCAGCTAGCTCATAGCTTACCATAACTCCAAAAAACAATACAATGTAGACACGCAGCAGGTTTACAAAAAAAAGCGCGACTGCACATGGCACAAAAACAGCAAGCTTTTTTCTCAATTTTGGCCTTCTGAAGGAAAAAACAATTGCTGCTAGTACAGAGATAGATACAAAGCCTGTGCATGAATTGTTTATCACGAAGGTTGCAGGCTCTGCGATTATCGAATTCTGCTCATTCTTAAGACCGAGCAGCGATGCTTCGAACGAAGCGATGGGTTCCGTTACGAAACTCATCGGCGCGACCTGAATTATGGCCTGCGAAATTCCATATATCAGAAAGAATTTAGCCAGGAATATAAGCTCCCGCTTGTACCTCTCAATCACCATGGCACCTCTTTAATTTTAATCCGATATGCGATATAATTGCTGAACCTGTGCATAAAGAGCGTCAGCACTATTATAAAGAGAAATTCTTCTATCTTTGGCACCCTCATCTGAAGCGTAAACACTATGCTGCCAATTACAAAATCGAGCTGGTCCAGAAAAGGAATAGCATGCCCGCGCTTCAAACTGAACCTTCTTTTCAAAAACGATGCAAATATATCTCCGCTGAGCGCACCAATCACAAGTAACATACCAAACGTCCAGTAGTCAGCAACAAACCATTTAGGCATAACCAATTCAAGCCCAAGCACGCTTAGCATACCAAAGAATAAGCCTGCAAACGTGCCACGAAAGGTCTTTCCTTTACCCAATATCGGCTTACCAAAGAGCTTTCTGTTGAAATCGAGAGGCAGGCCACCGCCAAAAAGCAGGGCGCAGCCATTTGCTACATATATGGGAATCACATATGCTGCAATCACAATGAGAAAATCTATGTCGCACATCAAAACCATTGTCTTTAATTATTTTTTTATTCTTATACCTTTTTGGTGTCGGTTTGAGCTATAAAAATGTCTTAATCGTTGTAATCTCTGCCATTGTCGCATTGCTTGTTTTAGGTATCCTTCTTTCGCTCTTCATTGTGCCAAGCGATGGGGCCTTCACCGGGCTGTTCGGTAATGTTGCATTAATCGAAATAAAGGGCGAAATACTTTCGACTTCTGCATTTAATGCCACAAATGCATTTGATGTTGTGGATGCTATTGATAGAGCAGATAAAGATGTTACTGTTTCAGCCATTTTGCTTGAGATAAACTCACCGGGTGGCAGCGTAGTTGCCACAAGGCAAATTGTTGAAAAGATAAGAGAAACAAAAAAGCCGGTGGTTGCATGGATATCCGATATTGGAACAAGTGGCGCATACTATGTTGCATCGGCATGCGACTTAGTGATTGCAGACGAGCATTCAATAACAGGCAGCATAGGTGCTGTTTCTATAGTGTGGAACTTCTCCGAAATGCTCGAAAAGCTTGGTATAAAGGTGGATGTGTTAAAAGAGGGCAAATATAAAGGAATGGCATCAATCTTCACAGAGCTTACCCCTGAAGAACGAAAGATAATAGAAGGTATGCTTAAGCAGGTTTACGAGGGTTTCAAAGGAGATATTTTAAAATTCAGAGGGGGTAAAATAAACAAAGTGCGATTTGAACAGGTTGCAGATGGCAGGTTACTTACGGGAAAGCAGGCGCTTGACTATGGGCTTATTGATGAGCTTGGCTCGAGAGAATATGCTATAAAAAGGGCTGGCGAACTTGCAGGTTTGAAAAAACCCAACATAAAGCGCTATACTACAGAACCAACCCTGCAAAACCTTTTGTTCAATGTAGGTTACTCTTTTGGCCAGGGTATGAAAAGCGCGCTCTCTAACCAGTTTTTTACAATAAGATAACGCTCAATAAATGCGCGAGCAATGCTCCGCTCGCTGAACCCAAAAAGTTTACCTGCATATTGTTGAGCTTGCCCTTAAGTTCAAATGTTGCGCCGAGAATAGAATCCACAATGCAGCCGATAACTCCACACACTGTTATTATTCCCAATGCCGCTATCGATCCATGAAGTAAAAAATATATCATACCTATGAAAAGCGCACCGAAGAGTCCTGCTAAGAGCCCTAAAGGTGTTATTCCACCATCAGTGCCTGGTTCAACCTCTCTTTTCAGGTCTGTAATAAGCCTTGGCTTTGTTTGTGAGAGCATTCCTATTTCTGAAGATAGCGTATCGGCAAGAGCCGCGCTCAAACCACCGTAAAAACCAGCTAACGAACCTGATGCAAGGCTTATTAATGCAGGCATGCCATTACCCACAATGTTTCCTATAGTTCTTCTCTCATGTGCAATGCCAACCTTACTTCTGCCAACCTTTGTGGCAAATTCGGCTACCGCAAAAAATATTACAACCACAAGAAAAGAACTGAAGTTCCCAAGTAGATATATTGCCAAGCCGAATATATTTGCAATTATTACCCCATCTCTATCAAGAAGCTTTTTTATAAAAGAAACTACCGAAAAGATTAGTAAAATGGCAAGGACATAAAGAGCTTCGTAGCTTATATTCATTGCCTTTTCCCTTCCAAAAGTCTTGCTTTTACAATCTCAATCCTTTGTATGGGGGCAACACCTTTTATTTTTCCCATAATCTTCTGAGCTATATTACCAAACATAAGGTGCTGCATAAATTCATCAAATTTGCATTTCTTTGCGTCGTTTATTATTTCTTCACCCATTGCTTTTCTGATGTGCGTTTCCTTCTTACTTTCAATCCTTGCCCCGCATATTGTCGTGGCTGTAACGCGCACCTTCTTTCTATCAGCAGTTTCAGCAGTAACTATGGAATCTACTTTAGTCCTTCTTCTCCTTACGATTCGTTTCAGGTATGCAGTATCAACTCTACATCCTACAAGCTCGGTATTTGCTCTATCGTTAGTCACTTTTGTGACTCTCAAGCGTGCTATTATCGGCATGAATTTCCTCTGCCCTGTAAGCTCTCCAACGCTCACCTCAATGGTTCTGTTCAGCAATTGGTTTTCCCTTTCAGCAGGAGTCTCACCCAACACTATCTCTTTAAATATCTTTGGTGCATGTACCTTGAACCATCTCTTTTTCTTCCATTTGTCTGCAGCCTTTTTCTTCTTTTTAATCGCCATGTTTCTCGCTCTCCTCTGAGCTATCAACAATAAGTGTATCTATTTCCTTAACAATATCATCAATACTTTTATCTCCAGAAAGCTCAACCTTCTTATCCTTCAGTTCAAGTACAAGCTCATAATACATACTATCACTTCACCAAGAGTTTGGCATTTTCCGGTGTGAATTTCCATTCTTTCGGCAATATGCCTTTTTCTTTATAGTATCCAACAAGCCTTCTTATCTTGGATACTGTAAGTTCATAGCCTCTTTTGGCCTTAAAATCCTTGCGGTGCTGTTCCATATGCTCCATGAGCTTTACGCTTTTTCTTATAAGGTTCATCAGGTCTTCGGGAATCTCCTCTTTTATCCCCTGCTCCTCTAGTATTTGGGAAAGTGTTTTGCCTGTTAAGGCCTTTATGCTTGGAATACCGTATTGATCTCTAAGAATCATTCCAATTTCGCTTTTTGTTTTGCCCTCATGATAGAGCTTCTTTATAAGCTCTGCAAGCTCTTCAGGCTTATATTCGACCCATGGAAACTTCGTTTCTGCCATACTACCAGCTCCATTCCACCCTTCCGGCATGGAACAGAAGGATTGAAAACAAGCAATATTAAATATCGCCTGGGAAATTAATTTAAATGTTGTAGTTTGCTACAAATAGCGCGCTCTTCTCTCAATTTTGGCGATGTGCTGTATTATCCTGCTACCTTGCTTCGCGTTTTTGGCATAATGTTTTTCTATAAATTTCCACTCTCGCTCGAGATTTGGCTTTAAAGCCAGAAGGCTTTTTTTGAGATTGAGCAGATCGGTTGCTTTATCCTCAATCTTTTCCGAATAGAAACCCAGGCCAAAGTCTATAAAGACCGCATTACCATTGCGCACAATTATGTTATCCATTGTCAGGTCACCATGGATTATACCTGCGTTGTGAAGTCTGGCGATGCTCTCACCTATTCTTTTACAAAGCTTTATGTTGTTTTCTACGCATTCCTTTGCTTTTACTCCTGAAACATATTCGAGCAAAAGCTCGTTTGTTTCGAGGTTAATATCTAATATTGTTGGCGTGGCAACGCCCAGGCGCTTTGCTTTGTGCAGCAGAGCAGCTTCTCTTTTTGTTCGCATCCTACATAGCACGCTATCGAGCGCCTTGTTTCTATACCCTTTTCTTACGCGTGTTTTTTTCACAGCAGCCAGACCTTGCCATTTTGTTTTGAATATTTTTGCTTCTGCACCAAGTTTTATGAGTTCCATCATTACATTTTTATATCACCAATAGATTTTTATTCTGATGATTGGTCTTTTTATTATGGCAAA
>JAGHBI010000023.1 GCA_021161055.1 Candidatus Iainarchaeum sp.
AAGAAATCCTTCCAATTTATTTCTTTCGGTTTTGTTCGCTTTGCGGTATCGCGGTAGAATACGGTTGTTAGGGTATGCGATGTGCATAAAAAAGTTCGGAAACGTTTCCAGTTGTTACATTTAACTGTGCTTTCGGGAAACTGAAAAATCACACATAGAAAAATAATTAAAAATAAAAAGCGTTTTTCTAATAGAATTTTCGTTATGATGTGTGTGTTCCCTGTGGTGGGTATCGTTCTTAAAAAAGGCAGAGCTATATTGTTGCAAGAAAGAGCACAAGCACCATTTCAGGAATATCTCACCTTGCCTGTGGGAAAAATAAAGTGTGGGGAAACTATTTTTGAAGCATTTGAAAGAGAGGTAAAAGAAGAAACAGGGCTAGTGGTGCTGGAATCAAAACTAAAAGGGCTTGTAGAAGTTATGATTGCAAATCAAAGAACTCATACTTTAGTCGTGTTGTTAGAATCTACTAGATTTAAAGGGAAACTTAGGGCAAGTAGAGAAGGCAAGCTCTACTGGGTGCGCGAAAAAGAATTGGAGCAGTTTAAAATAATGCCTGATATTAAGCTACTTTTTGGAGACTTTTTAGGGGATCATTTTATGTATGCAAATGTGCATCTAAAAATGACAAAAGCAGGTCCGATTCTAGATTCGCTTAAAAAAAGCATGTCAGCATAACTTCCTAAATTCAAATTTTAAATTAAACCCTCCAAAAATCTTATTGATTAAAATGTTCTACCTAATAGGTCTTGGCTTAAAACCCGAACAGATAACTCTGGAAGCTCTAAATGCGATGAAAGCTTGCTCAGAACTTTATTTTGATTCCTACACAAGCTGCTTTTCCGAAGGTGGCTTAGCGGAGCTTGAAAAGCTTGTTGGCAGGAAAATAGTTTCCTTGCAGAGAGCGGAGATTGAAGAGCACTTTATTGAAAAGCTCAAGGAAGCAAGGGAAAAGAGCATAGCTCTGCTTGTTGTGGGCAATGCTCTGTTTGCAACCACCCACCTACAGCTTCTCATAGATTGCGCAAATTTGCAGGTTCCTTATAAATTCATTCCAGGAATTTCGCTCACAAACTACCTCGGCTTAACAGGCCTGAGCAACTATCGCTTCGGTGAAACAGTAAGCATAGTTATGCCAGAACCAAACTATGCTCCAGAATCCTTCTATGATAAGATTGCGCGCAACTACAAAAACAATCTGCACACGCTATGTTTAATCGATATAAAGAATGGCAAACCAGCAAGCGTAAAAGATGCCTTGCAGAGATTGCTCGAAATAGAGGAAACGCGCAATGAGAAAATAATTAAAGATGCTCTAATAATTATTATTAGTAGCTTGGGAAGTAAGAAGCAGAGCATTGTTGCAGGCAAAGCCTCAGAGATCATGCATAAAGAATTTGCAAGGCCGGCTTCACTAATAATATGCTCAAAACTAAGCGAAAAGGAAAGGGAGGCTTTACATGCTCTGCATAGGGTGAAATTATGAGCCTGCTCGAAGAACTTAAATTAAGGGTGCAAAAATACGAAAGCTTAACAAGAGAGGCACTCGAACAGGTGCAGATAATACCATCAAAAGGCACAAAACAGCGCGAGCTTGCGGAGCAGTTCTTAAAGGTGGCTCGTGATTATTACAGCGATGCAAAATTTTATGCCGATAAAGGCGATAATATTACCGCGCTCGCAGCATTCTCCTACGCGCATGCATGGCTGGATGCTGGCGTAAAGGCAGGCTTTTTAAAGGGTGAAAACGAAAGATTATTCATGCAGCCGTGATAATATGAGCATATACGATTCGACAAAGGCTTTTGCATTCGGCTTTGAGGTTAAAAAACTCAAGTATTTGGCGCTTGTAGTTATTCTCACAGCAGTAATTGCATTGCTCGCTATGTTTATTTCAACAGCATTCAACCAAGCTATAGAGGCAAGTTTTTTCGATAACCCGATAAACCTTCAGGAAAAGGCATATACTCTTCTAGAGGTGAAGGTTACAAACGTAACGGGAAGCGATGCGAGCAATGTAGAGGTTACTGTAAGCGCAAAGGATAAGAGCGCCATATTTGTTGGTCCATGGCATGAAGAAAGGAAGATTATTCCCACAATAGAGCGCAATCAGTACAGAAAGCGCCACTTCTTAATAGTGCCAAGAAGGGGCATAAGTGAAGGAAGCTACATTATAAGTGTGAAGGTTACTATGAATTCTCATGTTTTCGAAAAAGAGTTAGCGCTCGTAGTAAAACCGAGGTAATCAGTATTCAATCCTAAAGCCGTTGTATGCATTGCTTGCCTGCTGCCATTTCACCTCAATCCTTTCAACGCTCGCAGCAGGAGGCCCAATCCTTACTTTTTCAATCAGTTCTTTTATGCAATCTTCGCTGCCTTCAGCAACTATCTCAACGCTACCATCAGGCATATTCCTTACATACCCTTGCAGACCAAGTCGAGAAGCCCAATCGCGGGTAAAAGCTCTAAAGAAAACCCCCTGAACATGTCCATAAACACGGATGTAAGCAGCCTTTTTCGCTGGCATAAAAAAACGTAAGGATGTAATGTTTATAATTCTTTATAAGCTTCTTTGAATCTCTCCAGGTCTTTCAGGATTTCCCTGCATTTTTCCTCTAAATACTTAAATCGTTCCTTTCCAATCTGCTTCCCTGTGCGCGTAAAGAACGGCATTCCGCAGTAGTTCTTCTTCAGTTTTTGTATCTCGCCCAGCATTATCTGCAGCGCTTCGTGTTGCATAAGTCCGGCTTTTGCATATGCTGCAAGCCATCTGTATAGTGCTGCTGGCCCGGTTGCATCCAGCTTGTCTGCATCGAAGAGCACGCAAGCTTCTAGCGTTTCAGGTTTTCTGGGGTCATCCACGCTATGCATAGAAATCGCCTCTGCAATTTTTTCGATCTCTTCTTCAGAATAGCCGCATTCTTTCAAAAAGGGCCTGCACATCTCAGCACCTTTTTTTGCGTGGTTTGCATCGCCATACTTTGGAATGGCTATATCATGCAGTATTGCTGCAGGAATAGTTATTGATGAATCAGCATTTTCCTTCTGAGATAAAAGCTTTGCCCAGAAGACAACGCGTATTATATGGTCTATATTATGCAGACAATCCGGCTTATTCACTTCAAAATATTTTTTTACCTTTTCAAATAGCATTTTTTGCCTGGGTTCATCGAACATATTAACGAATATTGTTGGAGAGGTTATAAAAACCTATTTTTAATTATGTCAGCGTTACATGCGTGCGCAGAGCACCTTCCTCATTATTTCCGGAACAGACTCGGATAATCTTTCAATAATTCCAATTTTTTCCAGCATTTCATCGAGCGCTTCCTCGCTAAGAGCTTCAACCTCTACTGTTGGCTTGAATCCTTTTATATCCTCAATGAAGATTCTCATTCCATTAAGATGATATTCCCAGCCTTCTCTGAAATACTCAAAGCCCTTTATCAGAAAATCTCCAAAGCGCTTCCTTATAAAATCAAAAGCTTCTTCCGCATTGTCGAATTCCTTTCGCAGAATGATATCATCTCTCTTGCCACGTGGAAGCCATTCAGTAACCTTATGAATCAGAACAATGTTTTTTGTTGGCCAGTTGTTTACCGTGTAGACTCTGAGCCTTATAAATTCCCTGCTTAGATCAATCTTCCCGGATTTCGGAACAAAGACAATATCTGTGTAGCAGTAGTAATTTTTGAATTCTGCTCCAAGTCGTTCGACTTTTTTCCTCGTTTCTTCAATGTCCTTAATTACGCCACGTGCTGTAATCATTCACCAAAAAACAAAAACCCAAACCTTTAAATTATTTGCGCATTTTATTGTGCAATATGCCATTAAAAGAGGTTAGAATTCACGGCAGAGGCGGTCAGGGCGCTGTCACCGCCAGCGAGGTGCTTGCGGTTGCTGCTTTTTATGATGGAAAGTACTGTCAGGCTTTTCCGAGTTTTGGTGTTGAAAGGCGCGGCGCCCCGGTTGAGGCATTTACGCGAATTGCTGATGAACCAATAAATATACGCGAGCACGTTTATGAGCCTGACTATGTTATTCTGCTGGACCCCACATTGCTTTTCAGTGTGGATGTTGCTCGCGGTGTAAAGGATAGCGGGATTATAATAATCAATTCAAACAGGCCCGCAAGCGAATTCGGGCTCAATACAAAAGCGAAGGTTGAAACAATTGATATGACTGCTGCTGCAATGGAGATAATAGGCAAGCCATTTGTGAATATTGCTTCTTTAGGAGCATTCGCAGCAATAACCAACGAAGTAACCCTTGAAAGCGTTTTCAAGGCAATAGATCAGGAGTTTGCTCATAAAAAGGCCATTGGCGAGCTAAACAAAAAGGCAGCAGAAAAGCTCTACAAAATGTTTAAAGGTGAATGATTTGACCAATAAAAAAACCAGTGGAAAGGGGACGGAATTCACTGTGGGAGCGGTTATAAAAGAACCTGGTTCAACCGTAAGGAACAAAACTGGTGGCTGGCGCGCAATGAGACCTGTTATTGACCAAAATAAATGTGTGAAATGCGGCACATGCTGGATGTATTGCCCAGAAGGAGCAATAAAGAAGGATAAGAACGGAAACTTTGTAATAGACTATGATTATTGCAAGGGTTGTGGCATCTGCGCCAATGAATGCCCTGTGAAGGCAATAAAGATGGAATTGGAGAAAAAATAGGTGGTTTTATGCCAGAGATTGTTGTTGAGGCAAGCAGGGCAATGGCCCTAGGGGTTAAGCTATGCAGGCCAAAAGTAATTCCGATGTATCCAATAACTCCGCAAACCCATATAGTTGAAGCGCTTGCTGAAATGATAAATAACGGTGAGCTTCAAGCTGAAATGATTCACGTCGAATCTGAACACAGCGCTTGTTCCGCTTTGTTAGGTGCGCAGGCGGCAGGCGTCAGAACCTTTAGTGCTACATCCTCACAAGGCTTAGCGTTGATGTATGAAATTTTGCCAATAATTTCAGGGAACCGCATGCCATGCGTAATGGCCATAGCCAATAGGGCTTTGAGTGCTCCAATAAGCATATGGAACGACCATAGCGATGCTGTTTCCGCTAGAGACCAGGGCTGGATTCAGCTCTACGTGGAATCAACCCAGGAAGCAATCGATACAATAATCCAGCTCTATAAGATATGTGAAGACCATAGCGTATTGCTTCCAGGCATGCTTTGCCTGGATGGCTTCACATTAAGCCATGTTTATGAACGCGCAGTTGTTCCTGAGCAAGAGCAGGTAGATGCATTTTTGCCGGAATACAAACCCTATGTAAAGCTTGACCCTGAAGAGCCAATTACTATGGGTCCGATAGCATTCCCAGATTCATTCATGGAGTTCAAAAAGATGCAGCACGAGGCAATGCTGCAGGCGTTGAAGGTAATAAAAAATGTTCATGATGAGTTTGCAAAACAATTTGGCAGAGCTTACGGCAACGGCCTGCTCGAACTCTATCGCATGGAAGATGCAGAGTATGCGTTGATAGGGATGGGCACTTTAGTAGGAACCGCGCGCGTGGTTGTCGATAAGCTCAGAGCTGAAGGGCTGAAAGCAGGACTGATAAAGTTGCGCTCTTTAAGGCCTTTCCCAAAAGAAGACTTGGCAAAGGCAACAAAAAATTTACAAGGTTTGGCTGTAATCGATAGGCACATCTCCTTAGGTTATGAAGGTCCGTTGTTCAGTGATGTGAGATCTGCTCTGTTCGAAAGCGATATAAGGATAAACAATTTCATCGCTGGCTTAGGTGGTCGCGATATAACGCAGAAGCATTTGAGAAAGGCATTGCTTTCCCTTAAAGAGCGCAGGGAAGGAGGCTGGTTGTTATGATTAGGGGCTTGCCTGAGGAAGAATTCTTCGCTTCAGGGCATAGGGCTTGCGCTGGTTGCGGTGCTGCAATAGCTATGAGACACATTACAAAAGCGGCTGGCAGGAACACAATAGTTGTTCAGGCAACCGGATGCATGGAAGTGGTAAGCACACCATATCCACAAACAGCTTGGCGCTTACCTTATATCCATGGTGCATTTGAAAATACCGCTGCAATTGCAAGCGGAATTGAGCGAGCACTAAAAACCCTGGGTAAGAGATACAATATACTTGTGCTTGGCGGTGATGGTGCAACATTCGATATTGGTTTTGGCGCCTTGAGTGGAGCTATCGAGAGAGGGCACAATTTCCTCTACGTCTGTAACGATAACGGTGCATATATGAACACAGGCATTCAGCGTAGCGGTGCAACACCAAAATATGCACACACAACAACAAGCCCGGCAGGCAAAGTTATTCCCGGAAAGCCCGAATGGAAAAAGCCACTGCCCTTTATAATTGCCTCGCACAGGGCGCCTTATGTTGCAACCGCCTCAATAAGCGATATTCCCGATTTATATGCAAAAATTAAGAAAGGCTTGCAAATTGAGGGGCCCTGCTATGTACAGGTTTTCAGCCCCTGTGTTCCTGGCTGGGGCATCGATTCAGCAAAAAGCGTTGAAGTAGCACGGTTAGCGGTGGAAACAAGAGTAGCACCGCTGTACGAGATTGAAAATGGCGTCCTCAAGATTACGAAGGATATCAAAGAACCAAAGCCTGTTGAGGAATACCTCAAAACCCAGGCAAGGTTCAAGCACCTGAGCGAAGAACAGATAAAAGAGATACAGGCATTTGTGGATAGGGAATGGGCTCGCCTAAAAGAGCTCGAAGAAAAGAAGTGCAGGTTTTATTGAGCATATTTCCCACTCCGCGAATGTGTGCTTTATTTTAAAATTATAACCTCTTACTAATTAAGTATGGAACTGCAATTTAATGTGATAGTGGTTCAAGACAGCTCTGGGGGCTTTGTCGCATTTGTTCCAGAATTGCCTGGTTGTCATACACAAGGGGATACTCTGGAAGAACTGATGGAAAATATAAAGGAAGCCACAGAGCTATATCTGGAAAC
>JAGHBI010000025.1 GCA_021161055.1 Candidatus Iainarchaeum sp.
GGGAGGTGCATCAATTGAGGAATGATCTGGACACAAAATGGAAAAAAGCAATAGTTGAAATCGCTGAAGAATTCAAGAAGAGCAATCAGCTAAAGCGAATAGAGATTGAGGATGCTCTGGAGAGAAGGCTCAATAAACTCAAAAGGAAAAAACTGCACGCAAAAAAGCTCTTTGAAGAAATTGGGAGAAAGTGATTCCATGCTCAAGCTCTTCAAAAGAAGAAAAGAAGATTCACTTAGGGCTTCGATTTTGCCAGATCTGATAAAGCCCTCTTTGATAGAGAACAAAATCAGCTTTATTAAGGTGAACAATTTTCTCAACAGGGTTATTGCAGCTGTTGGGTTTCCGCGCTTCATAAGGGAAGGCTGGCTCGACGCTCTGATCTCTAGCGAAGGAGATTTTGACATCTCACTTTTTATAGAGCCCGTTTCAATAGAGTTTGTTCTGAACAGCCTAAACCGCGAGCTTGTTAAGCAGAAAGCGGATATTCTTGCGGCTGAAAGGGCAGGCATTGTGAACCCCTCTCTGAAGGTTCAGTATGAAGACACTTACAGAACACTTGAGAAGCTGCAATCCGGCGAAGAGAAGCTGTTTAACTTTTCCCTCTATGTGAATGCAAAAGCTAGGACTGAAAAAGAGCTTGATTTACTGAGCTCGAGAATTGAATCCGAGATGAATTCAATGCTCATAATTCCAAAGACTCCGTGCTTCAGAATGGTTCAGGCGTTTCAATCTATGCTCCCAACAGCAAGGAATAAGCTTAAAGTAAGCAGGAATATTACCTCAAGCGCTTTGAGTGCTTGCTTTCCCTTCACCTCAAGCTTTTTGAATCTTCAGAAGGGCGGCGTTATGTTTGGTGTTAACGATTCAAACAACATTCCAATAATTCTGAACCCTTATAACTTTGCGAATTATAATGGTCTGGTTCTCGGTTCGAGCGGCTGTGGAAAAAGCTTCTTTGTTAAGCTTTTCATACTGCGCAACCTCTGGAATGATGTCAGGTGCTATATAATCGATCCGCAGGGCGAGTACACGGATCTTGTTGAGGAGTACGATGGACAGGTTGTTGAAATCTCAAGGGAAAGTGAAACGATAATCAACCCTTTGGATCTTATGGGCAGGGACTTCGGCGACAAGATGCTTTCTCTTATGGATTTATTCAGAATAATGTGTGGCGATCTGAACGAAGTGCAGAAAAGCGCTCTGGATAAAGCAATAATTGAAACTTACAAGAAGAAGGGAATACTGCCGCACAAATCCGGTACTTGGAAGAGAAAGCCACCTGTTCTCAGTGATCTCTACGATGAGCTTGAAAAACAGCTGAAAGCGGTATGCTCAAAGCAGTCCGAGATGACTTTAGAAGCATTGCTGAATCGCTTGCGCATCTATGCGAAGGGCTCTTTTTCGTTTTTATCCAAGCAGACAAATCTGGATCTATCTAAAGATTTGATTTCCTTCAACATAAAGGATATGCCCTCACAAGTGAAACCAATAATGATGTTCCTCATCTTGGATTACCTCTATGAAAAGATGAAAGAGGATAAGGAGAGGAAGCTCATTGCAATAGATGAAGCATGGGCTTTGCTGCGCTACGGCGAGCACGCAGAGTACATATTCAAGATATGTAAGACTGCTCGAAAGTTTGGTGCTGGTCTCATTCTGATCACTCAGGAAGTAAATGATCTGCTCAATTCGGATGCCGGCAACACTGTTTTGGCCAATACTTCTTGGAAGCTTTTGCTGAGGCAGGAGCCCGCGGTAATGCGGGATGTGATTGAGCGCTTCAATTTGAAGGAGAGCGAGCAGAACTTTATTCTGACTGCCGAGCCGGGCCAGGGCTTGCTCTTTGCGATGAACGATAGAATTCCTTTGCGAGTGGTATGTTCACAGCACGAGTATGACATTATTTCCACAAACCCAGAGGAATTGAAGCTCAGAGAAAGGGAAGAGCGCAGAAAGAATAAATCCGAGCAGCTCAACGATTTAGTGTTTGGATTGCAGAAGCCTGTTTTTCTGAAGTCAGATCTGAGCAAAGAGCATATTGATTTCCTGAAAGCGAACGGCTATGTGGAAGTTAAAAACGTGGGACTTTGCAGGGGCAGAGGTTTCGATTATTTGAGCCAGAAGCCGAGCGGCTCCGAGTCTCTGGAGCATTACGTTGTTGTTTATCTGATTTACGAGGAGATAAAGAAGTACACGGATGATGTTATGCGCTATCCTGTGAGGAATCCAGATATTGTTTTCTTTTACAAGGGAAAGAAGTACGCAATAGAGGTTGAAACAGGCACAAATCTGAAAAACAAGGAGAAGCTGAGAGAAAAGCTGAAACAGCTGTATGATTATCCTTACTGGTTCTTCGTTGTTACAAAAGCTAGGTTGAAGAAGGAGTACAAGCAGTTCGGACCAACCTTTACAAAAGGCGAAGTGAGGAGTGAGATTGAAAGGATATTTAAGAGTGCTTAATAAATTGTCGTTTAATTCGCATGGCCATCTTAGAGTGTATATAAATAAATTTCTTTTTGGATAGCTTATTTTTATGCTGCCTGAAGA
>JAGHBI010000050.1 GCA_021161055.1 Candidatus Iainarchaeum sp.
GCCTTTCTTTAAAACACAACTGCGAACAGAAAAAAGCCATAGCGAGGATAAGGTACCTGAAAGCGAAGAAGGAAAAGACCTTTGAGCTTTGCAAAACGCCGAATATATCGCTCAGCGATATAAGCTTTAGCGTTGACCCAGTGGCAAGGCCTAAACAAAGGAAAGATGTTGTTATAAAGAACCGCAGCGCATTTGCTGTGGAAAATATGCAAATAAGTATCGAGATAACATCTGCGGAGGAAAACAACAAGGAAGAGGTTGCTAACTGGTTTTCATTCAGCAACGCAGCAGAACCCAAAAATGTCAGAAGCGTTGCAATGATAGGTGCAAAAGAAACTATACGCGAACCACTCGAGGTAACGGTGCCTATCTGGGCAAAGGCAGAGACCATATATGGGAACATAGTTGTGAATGCTCCATTCCTGAAGGAACCGAAGAAGGCAAAGCTAACACTCGTCATTACAAAAACACCAAGGGTTGAACTGAAAGCTTCTATCAGCTCATCAAAAGTGAACATTTATAGCAAGGAAGGAATCCCCCAGGAAATAACAGTAAAGGTGGCCGTGATAAATAATAGCGATTTAGCGGTGGAAAATATTGATATTGAGATAGAAAACCGGGATGAATGCTCACATGATTGGCTGAGACCTCTGGATACTCTCTCAATCGCACGTATTGAACCAAAGAAAAGCGCCTCTATAGCATTAATAGCATCTGCTCCGAAGGATGCTCAAAAAAACGATGTGATGAGATGCATACTCAAGCTAAGTTATGAAAACCCATTGCCGCCGAACGATATAAAGGAGCAGAACGTAGGGTTTGTGGAAATAACGAAGAGGTGAAAAATATGATAAATATTGTTGAAAGGAAGCCTATTGAGCTCAAAGGTTATACATTAGTGGAAGGTTTTCCAGGAATGGGTCTTGTTGGTACAATAGCCGTGAACTACCTTGTGGAAAAGCTTGGCTTCGAAAGCTATGGTTATATAGAGTCAGACTTTTTTCTGCCCATTGTGCGAGTGCACCACGGTGTGCCAAGGCACCCATCTATAATTTACATAAATAAGAAGCATAAGCTGTTAGCGCTTGCATCAGAACAGATAATACCTAAAAGCGCTGCACAGCCACTTGCAAAAACAATCGTTGAATGGGCGCGAAAGCGTGGCATAAATCGCATAATATCGCTTGAAGGGATACATACGCCAAAGAAAGGAAAAGCGAATGTTGTTTACGGAATAGCCTGCTCTGAAAGGGCCAAAAAGGAGCTCTTGAAGCATGATGTGAAGCTTGTGAATGAAGGAATAACAAGCGGTGTAACGTCGATGATACTGCTTGAACTCACAAAATACAACGATGTGGTAGGTTACTCACTTTTGGGCAATGTTGTTGTGCTTGAAGACTACAGAGCTGCGGCAATATGCCTGAACAAGCTTGCAGCAATCCTCAAACTGAGGATAGATACGAGGCCTTTGCTAAAAGAAGCAAAACATCTTGAAAGCATGCTTCTTAAGCAGCTCAAACAGCTCAAGGAAGTGCACGAAAATGTGAGCAAATTTGAGGAAAGGAGCCATCCGCTAATGTATACATAAAGGTGTCTTTATGCCAGCAGGGCGCAGGCTAAGGAGAGAGCTGCGGAAGCCGGCAGTACAGCCACAGGCAAAACTGACGCCAGAAAGAGTAAGAGAGATTGTACGCAAGGAAATGCAGGAGGTTGTTAAAAAAACACAGGATCTTGCAGAACGGCTCAGAAAAGAGATAGCAAAGAGGCCTGCAGAAGTGACAGCGGTTGAAAAGCCTGACCCTCTGGCAAGACTTGAGCTTAAAAATGTTCCACTTCATCACGCGCAGACCAAAGCGCCCAAAAAAAATGTCCGCACGGTGCACCAATCCTGGGTCAGGGGGATCAATGGGGATATAAAAAGCTTTATTAGGTCTATCGATTCGATGCAGGCATATGTGCAAGGGCTTGAAAAGGCATTGGAAAGCAAAACGCGTAACAGATACAAAAACTTGCTTAAGACATTTTTTAACCCGCTCAACTGGTTGCACCCAATTAAAACATACAGAAGGTCTGCCCTTGCAACGAGGCGCAGGTTGCGTGCAGCAAGAGCAGAGCTGCAAAGGCTCCTTGCGGTAAAGGATTTATGGTTAGCGGTTTGCAGGCAGGAGCTTGCTGTTATAAATAAATATTTCGCAATGGTTGCGGAAAACCCCACAAAGGAGAATGCCACAATTTTTGGAAATGCTGTAACGAATATAGCGATGAAACATTTTGAGCTCAGAAACCTTACAATGACAATGGTGTTTGGCGAGGGTTACCAGAGGCAGATTAGAGCCATGCATAAGGTTATGGGCACGGAGAGCGGGAAAGCGCCTTCCTATGTGCTTGCAGGGGCAAAGAAGAGACAGCTAGAATTTGTAAGAGATGTACTTACCAGTGCGCTTAAGGAACTGCAAGCTATGTAAAACCTGACCTCTAATGCTTCTCCATTTTTCCTTCCCTTTTAATCAGCATGCAGCGCAGCCATGCGATGGTCAGCACCAGTGAGCACAGGTATATCATAAGTACAAAGGGTTCTGCAGGCAGAGATGGAAGGTTGAATGGTCCTGGGCCTAAACCAGCCTGTATGTTCATTATATTATCTCCAGGTCTTGTAATTATCTGGCCTGCAGGACCTGCTTGCGTTAGAGCACCGTTTCTGAATGCTTCAAGCAGCGGCAGGAGCTGTGCGTTTTCAGCGTGCCATATGCCCTTTTCAGGGTCGTACCAGAATGAACCATTGGGCCCCTGAGCACTTACCAGTGGTTCTGGCGGATAATTATTGTAAACTACCATCGGTCTGCCATCTTCTGCTGTTAAACCTATATTGTGCTCATTTCCTTTAGCGTCTTTTATATATATACCC
>JAGHBI010000035.1 GCA_021161055.1 Candidatus Iainarchaeum sp.
GTCAGTGCTGAAATGCTGGTTAGGTCTGCGCTCCAGCTCTCTGGTGTATTCAGCATAAATGCATCCTTCATCGGAATAACAATAATTGATGTCGGAACATCTCTGCCAGAGCTAAGTGTTTCAATAAGTGCTGCTAAAATAAATAAGGGAAGTATAATGATTGGTAATATACTTGGAAGCTGTATAACCAATAGCCTGCTTGTGGTCGGCTTTGCTGCACTTGTGAGAGAATTTTCCGTTGCGCAGAGCATGTTCAGAAGTGCTTTGTTTGCATTCGCATTTGTTTTATTTTTTGCCCTCCTGATATTTTACAGGAAATCTTTGGGCAGGAAGCATGGTTTGCTCCTGCTGTGCTTGTATATGATATTTGTAGCGCAGGCTTACGGTTGATACTGTATGCGAGAGAAGAATAATACTGAAAAGATTATGTATAAAGCAGCTTTGAAAAAGATAAAGGAATTAAACCCTGAAAAGCTCTATGATGAATACAGCATCACTCTCAGCGATGGTTGCATAGGCTCTTACGATTTTTTTGTTGAGTGTAATGGAAAGAAAATAGGTTTTGAACTCATGTGCAGACCCACAAAGGGTAAACTGAAAGAAAAATTACGTTATTTGGACTTCGTTGATAAGTATGTATTTGTGCTGCCTGTTGGCTCCCTCGAGCTCTACAAAAGGCATTCTGTAAAATGCTTTGAACCTCTCACAAGGCCAAAGTTCTTCCCAAAAGAGTTCGCCAGTAAAAAACTCTTTGTTTGGTTATGCAGCATAGACGAAAAGCGCATAGTGGAACATGCAAGATTCAGCAAGGTTTTCAATGTGGAAAAATGATGCGCTGGATGTAGATAAAAGTTTTGATTGGAAGAGGATAAAGCAAAATTGCAGAAAGTTTTATGTTGAAAAAATTAAAGGTGAACTAAGGAAGTAGCGAAACCTATTTTAATTTACTCAGCAAAATATTATTGTATGCGCTAATTGGGCCCGTAGCCTAGTGGATAAGGCAGCAGCCTTCTAAGCTGCGGATCGGGGGTTCGAATCCCTCCGGGCCCACTCTGCCCTTTTCTAATTAAAACATGAAAAAAGAAGAAAAGGGAAGGAAAGCACTTTTATTCGAAAGTGCTTTCATCTATGCCTGATTCAGCAATATCTTCAGTTTCAGTAAGCTCGCTTGCAAGATCGCTGAGTTCGTTTAGGTCAGCCTCAATCTCTTCCAGCCCTGAAAGTTCGCTTGGTGTTTCCATGCTGGCGCTTATCTCTTTAGCGAGCTGTTCTTCCTCCTCTGGTGTAGCTGTTGGTGTTTCAGCTGGTGTTTTGCTTGGCTTTTCCTCAGATGGCTGAATACAGCCCAGAAGTGCAATCACTGAAACCATCGCTATTAACATTGCAACAATTTTTGCGTTCATTCACTCACCTCCTCTGCAGATGGTGATTCTGCAGGCGTGGTTTCTGGCGTAGCCTCTGGTGTGGTTTCTGTTTCTTCTACGCTCTCTGGAGCTATCACTTGCAGTTCTTCGTCGCTAACCTCTGCCGGTTCCGGAATCTCTTCACTTATTGTCTCTTTGTTTTTCAGAGCTCTGTAGAGATGTGCCAAGTGCATAATGAATGCGTAGTCGCGCATCAGCTTTCTGTGAGCTATCATTGCAAGTCTGTTCGCTTTCACCGCAATCCTGTGTATTTCTCCCGGTTCGAGCTCTTGGTCGAGCCTTAGATAGGTCTGCTTCGCTTCTTCGAATTTATCCTTAAGCCATTGCAGGTCATCCTGGAACTTTTCTAGAGCGTTCCTGAGCTTTGCAACCTTTTCCTCGCTTAGTCCTTCGCTTTCAAGTTTATCGATGAGCTCTGAGGCTTTATCGAGCTTCTCTTCCATTCTGGCTATGAGCCTCTCGAGCTTTGCAATCATATTCTCTATTACTCTTTTGAGCGCTTGCTTGTGCTTCTCTATCCAGAGTTCCTTGAGCCTCTTTGCGATATCCACTACTTCGGCCTCTGAAACCTCTTCCTGGTCGAGTGTTTCAAGCATGCTGTTGAGGTCTGCAATTATAGCATCTACATTTTCTGGTGCACTGCCTTTCTCCTTCAACGCTTCAAGTCTGTCTATAATCGCCTCTATCTGGTATGTAAGCACAGTTACCGCATGGTTGATGAGCTTTTCTTTCAATTCGTTTCTGTCTTCAGGCGTTGCTTCTCTGAAACGCTTTCTTAGCCTTAGAAGTTTCTCTTTCATCTCTAGGAATCTTTCCTTTGCTTCTAAGTAATTCTCCTTTGCTATGAGGTAACGTTCTTTCGCTATCAGGTATTTTCTCTTCGCTGGCGGTATTCCTGGTAACTTTTTCAATACTTTCTTTATCTTTGCTACGGGAAGTCCTTTCAGTTTCTTAAGTTTTTCTTCCGGTATTTGAACGAGTTTTTCTATATCTTCCTCTGTAATCTCATCGCTTTGGATAATTTCTTTTGGCAGGGCGAATGCTCTCTTAAGCCACGGCCTAGGTATTCTAGCAAGTCTGTCTAAGCGCACGTGCTTGATATTTTTGAGCTTTTCAAGTTCTTTATCCCCTAATTCGCTTAAACGCCATAGCTTTTCTCTGTTGAGATGCTGCGCATGTTTTATTAGTGCGGTCTTTGCGATTTTCTCTATGCGTTTTGCCTTCAAGCCTACAAGTTTTTTTATCTGCCCTTCCGGAAGCTCTGAAATCTTCTGCAAAACCTCATCTTTGATGTTTCGAATCTTCTCAAACTGCGACAGCTTTAACCTTTTGAATTTCCTTAGAACCTCTGGCTTGAACTTTACGAACTTTTTGAGTTCTTCTTTTTTGAGGACTGATAGCACTCTGAGTTTGCCAGCACTGAACTCCTTTAGCACACCCTTTTTTTCCTCTGAAATATTTGGTAATTTCTGCAACACTTTAAGCGCAGCGATTTTTTTCTTCAGTGCTGGAGCTTTTGCCACTGGAATTGCAACTGCTGTGCTCGCCAGTAAAATCAGAATCAGCGCGGACACTAAAACAATCTTCCTCATTCTCGCACCTCACCGAAATTTAATTTGTGGTTTTATAATAATAATGCTAACTTTAATAAAAATGTTTCTTTTATTGGTTGCTGTCAAGTTATTTGGGTTTCAGGTATTCACATCTTTAATTTTAAAAATACTGGCATTTGGCATACGCGAAATTTCCTCAGCCCACTAACTTGACATTACCCTTTCGAGGTTTTTAGTGCTCTAAAGCAAGCTCCACCGCTTCGTATATATTGCTTGCCTCAATAACTTCCATGCCATACTGCTCGAACATCGCTTCGTTAAGATCGATAATTTTTGGTTCATAGTATATGCGCCTGAACACAAATCCAGGGCCGCGTTTTTCGGTTTCTTTCCTTTCATAAACTATCGCATTCCTCTGCCCTTTTGGCACTATAAACACTTTAATGCCATGCTTGCCCGCTGCTTGAGCCTTTTCCAAGACAGCGCCTACATGCCCTATCGAACCGTTTGGTTGTATAGTGCCTGTTATTGCAACGTCGCTTCTCACTTTTTTGTTCTCGATTGCAGCTATCGTTGCTAAGCACAATGCAGCTCCTGCAGAAGGACCGCCTATAAGCTCTGCCCTGCCTGCCTCTATGGAATATATAACATCTTGGTTGGCAAGCGCTTTGCCAGTAACTTCTTCGGCAACTTCCTTTGCAACTTCTATTGAATACTGCGTATCAGGCTCAACAAATGGGTTTGTGCTGAAAAGCACACGACCTTTCCCAGGTTTTATTTCAACACTGCCTTTGCCCACAATGCCAATCCCATCGCTTGAAACAGCCACTATTGAAACGCTGGCGTGAGAGCTGCCACTCACAATTTCTCTTTCAGGGTATTTGCCAACTGTCAGCTCTTCTGGCGATTCGAAATATATTATGAGCGTGGCGATGAGCATGCCGCTGAATAGAAAGAACAGCGCAAATAGAAGTGTTTCAAGCCTGCTTCGCATGCTTTCACCTGCCTAGCATTTTTTGTTCAATTTTCTTCTTCACCTTTTTGAGCATAAATATTTCTTCGCGTTCTCTTTCCTCAAGCCTGAATTCAATATAGCGCTGCAGAGATTCCATCTTTGGTATCACTACCTTTTCAAGGGAATTCACCTTGCGCTTTGTTTTGCTTATCTCAAACGCCAGCTTCTCAAGTGTTGCTTCCTTCTCCGCAAGTTTTACAATCTTTTCAAGAGCTTGTTCAAAGAGGCTTGCTGATTCATCGACAGCAGAGCCAGAACTTGCTATGCTATAGCCTCTCTCGAGAATTGTGCGTTTTATGTTCCGTGCGCTCATAATTGGAACGCGAGCGCCCATAATATTCCTTTCAGCGAGTTCAGCGCTTGCTTTGGAATGCAATGAGGAAGCAAATGCAAACTCTGCAACCTTCAGCGAGCTGAACTGGGCATTGGCTATTGCGAGCATTAGGTATGCTCTTTCAAGGAGCTTTTCGGTTTGCACGCGCAATTCTTTCGCATCCTTTAGCTGCTTATAGAACTCACTGAACAGTGCATCTCTTTTTTCCTTCAATAAGTGGTGCCCTTTTTTAGCTAGAGCGATGCGCCTTCTGAGCTTTAGAAGTTCCATTCTTGTGGGTTTTACCTGCTGGAGCATCAGGACACCTATTTGCTTTTATGCAGATATTTTTTTATGAACTCAGGCCTTATACGCTTCAGTTCTCTCTCCGGCAGAAGCTTGAACAGATTCCACGCTATGGAAAGTGTTTCTTCGATGCTTCGGTCCTCTTCATAGCCCTGTCTCACAAATCTTCGCTCAAATTCCTCTGCAAACCTCAGGAATTTCTTATCGCGCTCTGTAAGCGCTTCCTCACCAACTACAGCAACTAAGTCCTTTTTGTCCATTCCCTCAGCATAGGCTGCATACAATTGGTTTGATACATCCGCATGATCCTCGCGGGTTTTTCCTTTTCCTATGCCGTGATGCATAAGTCTGCTCAATGAGGGCCTCACATCTATTGGTGGGTATATCCCTGCTCTATGCAGGGCTCTGCTTAGCACGATTTGCCCCTCTGTTATATAACCCGTATTATCTGGAATAGGGTGCGTTATATCATCATCAGGCATAGAGAGTATTGGCAATTGCGTAATAGAGCCCTTTTTACCCTTTATCCTGCCTGCACGCTCGTAAATTGTTGCAAGGTCTGTGTACATATAGCCAGGATAACCACGCCTGCCGGGCACTTCTTCGCGAGCAGAACTTATTTCACGTAAGGCTTCACAGTAGTTTGTCATATCTGTAAGTATTACAAGCACGTGCATATCCTTTTCGAATGCAAGGTATTCTGCAGTGGTAAGTGCCATCCTTGGCGTTATTATTCGTTCAATAGCCGGATCATCCGCAAGGTTCAGGAACATTACAACCCTTTCCAGAGCACCTGTCCTTTCGAACTCGTTCCTGAAAAAGTTTGCCTCCTCGTGCGTAGCACCCATTGATGCAAACACAATGGCAAACTTTTCCTCCTTGCCCAGAACCTTAGCTTGTCTTGCAATCTGCGCTGCTAACCTGTTGTGTGGTAAACCAGCTCCGCTGAATATAGGCAGCTTCTGCCCTCGCACCAATGTGTTCATACCATCGATAGCGCTTACACCTGTCTGGATGAAATCGCTTGGGTTATCTCTGCTCGAAGGGTTTATTGGCATACCATTTATATCGAGCTCTTTCTCTGCAATTATTTCAGGACCATCATCTATCGGCTTGCCCAAACCATCGAAAATTCTGCCGAGCATATCTACGCTTACCTTAAGCTTTGCAGTTTCACCAAGGAATTTTACGCTGGCGTTTTTCACATCTATGTTTGCTGTGCCTTCAAAGACCTGGACAACAGCGATGTCGCTGGCAACCTCAAGCACCTGTCCATGCTTTTCAGTACCGTCAGCAAGCTTTATCCTCACAAGTTCTTGGTATCGAACGTTCTTCGTATTTTTAACAAATACGAGGGGGCCTGATATGCGCTCAATAGTATTGTATTCCTTTATCATTGGTGTTCACCTCCTGCAAAACCCCTGCGTTCCTCCTCTGCCAGCTTTGCCACCTCTTTCCTTATAAGCTTCTTTATTTTCGGAACCTCGCTTAGAACGTCCCTGCTTTTGAGGTATTTCAATCTTGATATGCGTTCAAGCGATTCGAATCTTTCGATCTCTTTTGTGCGTATTACCTCAAGCTTGTTCGTTTCATCATAGAAGAATAATATAAGCTCTATTATTGCAAGCTGCTTTTCCACAGGGCAGTAGGAGTCTATTTCATGGAACGCGTTCTGCTGCAGGAAATCCTCTCTGAGCATTCTTGCAACCAGGAGCGTTAGGCGCTCTCTTTCGGGCAGGGCATCTGGGCCTACTATCTGCACAATTTCTTGCAATTCCGCTTCCTTTTGTAGCAATGCCATCGCTCTGCTTCTTACCTTCGGCCAGTTTTCGCTCACATTCTTCGCAAACCAGCTATCAGTCTGTTCCAAATATAAAGAGTAAGATGTAAGCCAATTTATTGCAGGGAAGTGCCTTCTGCTTGCGAGGTTCGCATCCAGTGCCCAAAACACCTTTGTGACACGCAGCGTGCTTTGTGTTACAGGCTCGGAGAAGTCACCGCCAGGCGGCGATACAGCGCCTATAACGCTCACAGAGCCTGTGGTGTTTGCAAGCGTTTGCACGCGACCTGCTCGCTCATAGAATTCGGCAACCCTGCTGCCCAAATATGCAGGATATCCTTCCTCGCCAGGCATTTCCTCTAACCGCGATGAAACCTCGCGCAATGCCTCAGCCCATCTTGAGGTGGAATCTGCCATAAGCGCAACATTAAAGCCTTGATCTCTGTAGTACTCTGCAATGGTGATGCCTGTATAGATTGATGCCTCGCGAGCAGCAACAGGCATGTTTGAGGTATTTGCTATAAGTACTGTTCTTTCCATAAGGGGTTTGCCTGTTTTCGGATCGACAAGCTTTGGAAATTCCGTTAGAACATCGGTCATTTCATTGCCGCGCTCGCCACAGCCAACATAAACTATTATTTCTGCATCTGCCCATTTAGCAAGCTGGTGCTGCATCACGGTATTGTGCAGCAATAGAGGAACCATGCCGCCAATGAAGTTGTGCGTTTCAGGCACTGTGATATCATACACCGGGCTTTTTTTGTTTATTACCTTCACTTCATCAATTCTGTCGCAGAAAACATACTCTAAAGCATCTGCCAGCTGTTTTAGATGTGGTGCAACACTTATTTTATTGGCTATTCTCTGGAAGCTCTTTGCAGTTAAATTCTGGTTTACATAGTAAGCAGTGCTGGTGATTCCCTCCTTTTCCAGTTCAAAGGGCTTAGTTGTTCCCAGAATTTTCCTGAATAAGCCTGAGTTCATTGGAACGATATCGGTTGAATTGTAAAACCTTTCTTTTCTGAAATATGCTGCGATTTTTACTGCTTCTCTTGCAGGCACTTCTATTCGGAAATACTGCCTGCTGTTGACAACCTTTTCGCTTATTCTATATATTATACCGATTCTTTGCAGCAGATAGGAAATTCCTGTTAGCATATCCTTACTTGCTGTTGTAACCTCGATCCCGTTCTTGCTTATGTGCCCATCGCACGCAATGTATGCTGTCAAAAAGCTTCTTATAACACTCTCTGGTGAGGAAAAAAGCGGAGCAGGGATTTTTGCATTCCTTGATTTTTTTCTGAGTGGATAGCCAAGCTGTGCAAGGAACCTAACCAAAGTTCTGCTGTGCACCCTTATAGCTTCGACAGTTCTCGCATAGTAAGGACTGTCTTCTACACCAAATATCTTTTTTAGCAGGTATCTAACGCGATTTCTGAGCTCTCTGTTTTTGTTGTAGAATTCAACAGTTGTCTCTCCTTTAATGCTCCCGTCGGCAAGCAGATAGCCCAAGAGCTCGGCCAGCTCTTCGTCCATATACCTTGGAATAAAAATAGGTTTTGCCTGTCTTTCTAGTTTTATCTTTTTTACTTCAAGATTGGTGCCTGCCATTCTGAATAGTTTTTTGCAAAATGTAAGGGCTGGCTTGTTCTTTTTCAGGTAGATTCCCATCAAAATGCCGTATGAAACGCCCAGTTTCTTGGCCAGCTCCTTTTTGGTTATCTTTTTTTCTTTCACAATGGTTTCAATAATTCTGGGTATCTGGCTTATTGTTTTTTCATCAACCACCCTGCATTCAAAGTTTGCTTGCAGCTCTTTGTAAGATTCTTCCAGCCGTATCTTCCTCGGCACTATGATGAAGTCCCCTTCCCTCAACTCCTTTGCCGGTGTTTCAACAATCCTAAGCTCAGAATCAAGTTTTAGTAGCTTGTGTGCTGGCGTAAGCTTTATCCGCCTTCCAGACCTTGTTTTTATCTCAATCAATTTATCGGTATACCCTTTATACATATGCGTTGCCACGCCTTCCCTGATTGTTTTTCCGTCAAATGTTTGTATGGTTAGCGGTGTTTCCAGTTCTATTAGTGTTTCATTTCCGTTTGCAACAATCTTTTTGCCCTTTTTCTCCGCATATTTGAATACCTCCCGGATGGGCTCAAGCTTATTGTTTACGAGTATTGGTGTATCGCCGGTTATGCATTTTCCAGAACCGAAAGGGCCTGGAATTGCTGCAGTGCCACCTTTCGGAATTGGAAAGAAGAAATCAATTATCCTCTGACCTGTGGTTAACGGTTCGTCGGGTGTAAGCTTTCTTACGTAAGGTCTGGGTTTTTTAACAGGCCATTTCTGCATTAAAGTAATTTCTTTACCATCTATCTCTGCAATCGGTTCCTCAACAGTATAGCTTCCTTCCTTTAGCCCGGTTATTGTTCCGTTTAAACCAACAGGAACAATTATTTTATGCTCAATAGTCTCGGTTTCCTTCACAGTCCCTATTATTTGCCCTTCATTCACCTTCGTTCCATTCTTTACGGCAGGTTTGAAATGCCATTTCTTTTTTCTATCGAGAGCGGGCTCCTCGACACCGCGAGGCACAAAAGCGCCGTGCTTGGCGCTTATAACGTCCAGAGGCCTTTGAATTCCATCATATATACTTCCAAGCAATCCAGGGCCGAGTTCTACGCTTAATGGCGCGCCTGTTGGAAATACAGGTTCAGAAGGCATTAAGCCGGAAGTTTCCTCATAGACCTGTATTGTAGCAACATCTTTGTTAATGCGTATCACTTCACCGATGAGCTTTGCATTTCCAACTCTAACCACTTCGCCAAGCTTCACACCGAGCATGTTTTTTGCCTCTATTACAGGGCCTGAAACCCTTATTATAGTGCCTACCATTCAATCACCTCTCGCGCCGGTTGCACGTTTTACTATCGATTCAAATATGCTTGGTTCTATTCTTTTCCCTTTGCATGGAATCTCCACTATTACAGGCTTCTTGTTGAATTCGATAAACCTTATTATTTCGTCTCTAAGGGGCTGGCATGCATCATCTATTATAAGTAAAGCGATATCCTCATCGCTTGTGAGTTCCTTAAACTGCCTTGTAAGTTCAACTATGTTATTGGCTGCCTCAACACACCTTTTGATGCCAGCAAGTCTGAAACCAACTACTGCGCTCTTATTTCCAAGAACTGCAATCTGCATTTCAAGCACCTATAAAGAGTTCTTTTATCTTCTCCTTTGGTAAGCCTTCTTTTATGCAATTGAGTATCGTTTCAATACTCTTAATCTCATGCTCTTTGAGCAAAAGGTAGCATACAAGCGGTGTTAGGCCGAAAGGCTGCTTCAGCGATATTGAGCGTATGCGCGCAACATAAAATTCATCGAGCGCCTTTTCAAAGACATAAAGGCTATTTCCCTTCGCATAGGAGCGCAACGCATCGTTCATTATTGAGTAGTAAGGCGTACCCTGCAATGTGTTTATCGCTGATTGCAGATCTCTAGCATCTGAAAGCATTGTAAGAACTCTTTCCGTAAGGTAAAATCCTCTGCCGAGCAAAAAATCTTGCATTTCTTTATCGCCAGCACCCTCACGTATAAACCGCAATGCGGTTTTTATATTGATTATATCGTTCTGGATTCCAAATATCTCCTTTAAATACAGTGAATCCTTCATTACGCCTGCTTTTTTTGCAACCCGTTCAATAGTGCTAGCGCACAGGAGTTCTCCATAAAGGTATTTTTCAAGCGAGCGCTCAATTTTTTCGATACTTGCATCGCTTGGCAGCTCTTTAAGTATTCTGCCATAATGCGTGCTTTTCAACAGTTCAAGGGCTTCTTCTACAGTTTCAGCATCGATGAGCTTCTGCAAAAAAGCTTGCGACATTGTACTTGGCATGAGCGCTTTTACAGGCTCCTTTGTTACTTTGCTTGCCAATATTTCCTTTATATTTTCAATGTCATAGCGCGCAGACATCAGGTCAAACAAAGGCTTTGCTCTTTTCGGGCTTATTTTTCTTATTTTTTGATAATCCTCTGCAAGGCTTAGTGCTAAACCACGTTCTATATCCTCGAGCCTCTCTTTGCCTGCCACATAGGGCTCATAAGCGCTGCCTTCAAAAGCCGCTATAACATCGCTGACAGCATAGCTTTCAGCAAGTTCTCTTATTTTGTTCTGCTTTAGCATTCGCCCGGACATCACGCGCACGCGCGTAACCGCATATGCAAAGGAAGCAATCGCTAGACTATGCTTTGCAAAGTATGCGGTCACCACAAACACTATTGAAAGCATTCCTGCCAATACGTAACTATAATTATTCCCTATAAACCTAAGAAATTCAATCACAAAACCCATTTCTCTCACATTGCTTACAGTGTTTTTACTTCTCATAGAGCTTTCTCATGAGCTCGCGCTTTATCGCTTGCTTATTCTCCTTTATAATTTCCGCAAAGTCGTTGCTTATTCTGACGCTTTTATCTGCTGCTTCAACTATTGTGCCTGGGCCTATCTTGCATACTCGCACGCTGAGCTTTTTACCTTTTGGGGCTTTTAATTTAAGCTTGTCCTTATCCTCTTCTGACACAAGCACGCAAATGCTATGCGCTGGCATCTCTGCTATCGCTTGCTTCGTTAGTTTGTTCAGAACTTTCGCATAGTTCTTGTATTTCCTTATCTTGTTCAAATCCTTCAGTACGCTAGCGATGCACTGCTCGAGCAAGCGGTCTATAAGCGCTGCTTTCTCTTTTTTCGCCTTTAGCCTTGCCTCAGCTATTATGCGCTGCTTCTCCTGCTCAGCCTTTTTCCTGGCGCGCTCAAGAATCTTTTTTGTTTCGCTGGCCGCTTTTTTCTTTGCCTCATCAAGAATTTCCTGCTCAGCCTGTTTTGCCTCGCTTAGTATGCTGCTGATTTTTCCATTCACGTCTTCCTTTATCCTGCTTATGAGCTTTTCCATCCTTCAGCACCGCTCTTTTATTGCGCAAATGGCACGCCCAGTGCAACAAGGAAGATTATCACTATCGCTATAACAAAGCCATAGATTGCTTGTGTCTCTGGCAGCGCAACCAATGTGAGTAACTTGCCAAATGAATAATCTTTCTCGCTTACGCCGCCGATAGCTGCTGCAGCTGCAGTGCCTTGCGCTATCGCTGATAGGCCTGCGGCAATGCCGATTGCAATGCCAGCACCTATTATTGTTAAACCAAGGCCTGTTGCCAAAGCAGAATCTATCATCGATTCACCTCCAAGGTATATTTTCTCTTTGCATAGAAAGGCTTAAACTCCTTGCCTTTGCCCTCAAAGAAATATGAAAAGAATTCAACACAATGCAATCGCAACGGATGTATAAAAGAACTTATAATGTTAAAGATGAAGTTTGCGAGGTGAGCAAAGATAAGGAACAAAACCATAATCACAACACCTATGTAGGGCAGTGCCAGGAGCATTCTGGCCAGAATATTTATTGCCATGGCTATTGCAAACGTAGCCAAGCCCAAAGCCATGAGCCTAAGGTATGAAAGCGTATTGCCAAGGAAGCCTGTTATTTTCATTAAGCCTAGAGGCCCTGAACCAGCTATGAGAAGTATTGCAGTGAGAGCAAACAATGTAAGGCCCACCGCATAGAACACCTGCGAGAAGTTTAGAGCAAGCATCAGAGCGCCTGCCTGCACAAGCAGAAAGGGCATCTTTTCTGTCAGAGCGAGCTTATAGCGGCGTCTTTTCAGAGCCTCAATAAAGCCGAGCATTATGCCTATATTGAGGTGTACCAATGCCAGGGCAAGAATTCCGGCCATGAAAATTATCATCGGGCTGTTCCCGTTCTGAACGCTTCCAAGGGGGTCAAGCAGTGCGAGCTTCTTAATATTTTCCCCGAGGAGGTCTCCGAAAAAGGAACCAAACATAAAGCCAAATATTATTGTGGTTATGCTCCCATGCAATAGAATTTTTGATAATGCTTCATATGCCTGCGATTTCTTTGCAAGCGTTTTCAGCATGAAAATACTGAATATCAGCAACATTATTCCATAGCCTGCATCGCTAAACGCTAAACCAAAGAATATTGGAAACGCTATCGCTATCAGAGGTGTCGGGTCAAAGGAATTATAGCTCGGCATTCCATACATCTTCACTATAAGCTCGTATGGTTTCACAAAGCCTGGGTTTTCTAATGCTATGGGCGCCTCTTCCTCTTTAAATGGGAGCTCCTCGATGTAGAAGCAGCCTTTCGTTGTTTTTTCGAGTATTTCCCTGAATTCTTTCTCATATTTAACAGGAACAAATGCATCGAAATTTGCAACGTTTTCGGTTCTGCCAAACGCAAGCAGTGCATCCTGCCGTGCTTTTTCTATCTCCAAGGCTTCGAGAGCTGCCAAAAGAAGCTTTTCGTTCTTTTCAAGCATCTTAGCCCCTTTATTTCTGAGCTTCAGAAGTTCTGCTTCAAACTTTCTTTCCATCCCCTCAAGCTCACTGATAAGCTCTAAAGCCTTACCTTTTTTTGATGGCGGCACTATGCGCTCAAAACCAAGCTTGCGAAGCCTTCTGGTTAGCTCATCAGCCTTTTGTTTTTCAATAGATGCTATGAAAATAACCTGTTCATCTTCAACTCTGCTCAGCAAGGCAGCCTTGCTCGCTTTAAGCTCCGCTTCGATGGAACCCGCGAGCTCTCTCGGCGCTCTTCCAACAATTACTTCAATCCTTTCGAAGCCGTAAAGTAACTCCAGGTTCACATCGAGCATGCTGATGCTCTCCAGCACCTGTCGCTCCTCTGCAATCGCTTTGATCTGCTCATTTATAGCCTTAATCTTTCTATCTAATTCTTCAACCTCCTTACAGAGGGGCTCAAGCCTTGATACAAGTTTTTTTACCTCGCGAGACCCCCTTATGCGTATTATTGGTTTCTCCCTGTAAAAGAGAAATTCTTTGATCTGCTCTATAATATCTTTCTTCCGCCTGAATTGCGAGAGTATTGCAAGCGAACGCCTGAGCTTTGTTATATTGTAAGCAAGCGTTCTTGCCTCCGCATTCGGTTCAAACTGCTCAAGCTCGCGTTCATGCACATTCACCTCTCTTATTTCTGCAAGAGGCACAGCGTGCAAATTAGATACTACCTTTTCAAGGTCTTTGAGATGAACAATCACACCAAACTTCTTGAATCTCACGGGTTTAAACATTTAGCAACCACTCGAAAACAGATTCTTTCATCTTTGCCGAGTTTTTTCTCATATCTTCTTCAATTCTTTTGAGTTCGCGTTTGCTCTTCGCAAGTATCTTTGCTGCTTCCTTCTTTGCCTCCTCCTGCGCTTTTTTAACAAGTTTTTCCGCTTTCTGCTGCGCTTTTGCGCGTTCATTTTCTACAAGTGCTTGTGCTTTGCGTTTTGCGTTCGCAATGCGCTCCTGCCTTTCCTGCTCTGCTTTGGCAATCTGTTCGCCTAGCTCTTGTTCAAGAACCTTGAGCCTGCGAAGTGCTTGCATCTATTCACCAAAATCGGAAGAATTTCAGATACCTTATTTAAAAACCACAAGTTTTTTAAACCATTTTTTGTTTTCGAACATCCTTCTTCTTACAAATCTTGAAATCTACTTTAATTTAAACCTTAAGTTTAACAAAATTCAACTAAAAGGTAAAAATTTGCACTATCGAATGCCTTATTGTGGAATCCGTTCGATCGTTGCAAATATATAACGCAAGCTTTAAAATAAATCCATGCTTCTTTTATTTATGGTTGATCTGAAAAAGATGCTTGCACAGAGCCTTGCGGAGCAATTGAACCTGGGTGCTGCTCTGATTGAAAGGCTCATTGAGGTGCCCCCAAGCAAGGACCTTGGCGATTATGCTTTGCCCTGCTTTGCTCTTGCAAGGAAATTCAAAAAGAAGCCGAATGAGCTCGCTAGTGAGCTCAGCGAAAAGCTTTCCCTGCCAGAAGGCTTTTCCAAGATGCAGGCAGCAGGCGCTTACCTGAACTTTTTCATAGATACAGTTTTTTTGGCGAAAGAAGTGCTAAGCGAAATAATGGAGAAGAAAGAAAGGTACGGCGCCAGCGAAATAGGCAAAGGCAAGCGTGTTATGGTTGAATACTCGCAGCCAAATACCAACAAGCCTTTGCACATAGGCCATTTACGGAATGATTCAATAGGCATGAGCATAAGCAACTTGTTTGAGTTCTGTGGCTATGATGTTATAAGAGCAAACCTGATGAACGATAGGGGCATTCATATATGCAAGGCGATGCTTGCTTACAAACTTTTTGGCAATAATGAAACACCGCAAAGCTCCGGTATGAAAGGCGATGCCCTTGTTGGCAAATACTACGTGCTTTTCCATCAGAAAGCGAAGGAAATGCCTGAGCTGAATGAAAAAGCTCGCGAACTATTGCGTAAATGGGAAGCCAAGGATAAGGAAACGATTGCTTTGTGGAAAAAGCTCCGAGATTGGGTCATTGAAGGCTTTGAACAGACATACAAGCGCTTCGGTTCGCGCTTCGACGTTGTTTTCTTTGAATCAGATTTTTACTACAAGGTAAAGCCAATAATCGAGGAAGGCCTAGCTAAAGGCGTGTTCTACAAGGATGAAAAAGGTGCGATAGTTGCAAAGCTTGCCCCTCTGCCCGATAAAGTTGTATTGCGTGAGGATGGTACAAGCATCTATATTTCAAACGACCTTGTGCTAACAAAGTATAAGATAGAGCATTACAAGCTTGACCTCAATATATTTGTTGTTGCGAGCGAGCAGGAACTTTACTTCAAACAGCTTTTCAAAATATTTGAACTTCTTGGCTATAAATGGCATACATGCAACGAGCATTTAAGCTATGGGCTTGTTCTGCTTCCCGAAGGCAAGCTCAAGAGCAGGGAAGGCAAGGTTATTGATGCTGATGAGCTCATCGCTAACATCACTGAACTTGCTAGGAGGGAGATACTCAAAAGAGCTAAGCCTAACAGAGAAGAGCTTGAAAAAAGAGCGCTTGCAATTGCTTTAGCAGCGATAAAGTTTGCAATGCTCAAGGTTGACCCGAAGAAGAACATTCTTTTCGAACCTGAAAAAAGCATATCCTTTGAGGGGAGCACGGGACCATATATTCAGTACAGCTATGCGAGAGCGAAGAGCATATTGAGAAAGGCAGGGAAAAGAGCGAAAGGCATAGATTACAGCCTTCTTTCCAGCGAGCATGAAAAAGCGATAATAATGAAGCTCTACGAATTTCCAAACACCGTCTTGCAGGCGCTCAATGAAAGGAAACCAAATCTAATATGCAACTACCTTATTGAGCTATGCGAGCTTTTCAATTCCTTCTACCATAAGCTTCCGGTGCTGAATTCTGAGCCTGCACTGCGCGAGGCAAGACTCGCACTGGTGGAGGCAACAAGCACGGTTATAGCAAACGGTCTGCGCCTGCTCAACATCCCTATGCTTGAGGAGATGTGAATGTTCAGAAGGAAAAAGAGGAAGCGCAGTGAAACCAAAGGGGATAAAGAAGAAAAACTAAAGGAACTCATGGAAAAGGTTTCGAAGCAGTTTGCAAAGCCCGATGTTATACTTGTGAAGCATGCACTCGCTTTTATAAGAAGCAGGCTTGCATCCAGAGAGCTTGCACTTATAAGGAAAGCATATTCGTTTTCAAAGAAGAAGCATGGCAAACAGAAGCGTTTTTCTGGCGAGCCCTATTTTACGCACCTCATTGAAACAGCACTTATTCTTAGCGAATACGATGTTGATGCAAAGACGCTAGCGGCAGCATTATTGCATGATGTTCTTGAGGATACAAGCGTGCAAAAGTATGAACTCGAGCGTGAATTTGGAAGCGAGGTTGCAGAGCTTGTTAATGCTTTGACAAAGGTTGAATCGCAGAGCACGAACAGCCATGCTTATTTAAAGAAGCTTCTGTGCTATGCATCTAAAGATGAGAGAGTTTTGCTGGTAAAGCTTGCGGATAAGCTCCACAATTTGCGCACAATAGAGTTCCTCCCTGCAAAGAAAAGAAAAGCTATATGTAAGCAGGCGCTCGCCTTTTATGCCCCACTTGCTGAACAGTTTGGCCTTAAGAAGATGATGATGGAGATTCAGGATATATGCTTCGCACAGCTTTGGCCAAGGCAGTATAAGAAGCTCAAAAAAGAGCTTGAAAAGCTCTATAGGGAGAAGGATGATGAAATTACCGAGGCAATAGATATTTTAAAAAGGAAATTAGTAAAGAAACCCTTCGGGGGTTTTGTTTTTAAAAAGGAACGGAAAAATCTCTATCACTATTTCAAAAAACTCAAGCAGGGCAAAACCCTCGAGGAGCTCTACGATTATGTTTCCCTCGTAATCGTTGCGGGCTCTGAGGACGCATGCTACGAAGCCCTCAAAGCTGTTCACAATACCTTCTATCCAGCGCCGCGCAAGTTTAAGGATTACATTGCGGTGCCTTCAGGGCACTATAAGGCATTGCACACCTCTGTTATTGGTCCGAGAGGCAGACCTATGAAGGTTTATATTCGCACAAGGGAAACAGACGAGCTTGAAGAGAAGGGAATCGCTTACTGGTTGAAAGCGAAGAAGAAACCGAGGGAGCTTATAAAGCTCGAGGCGCTGGCAAAAACCGATGAAAGCGAGTTTGAAGAGGCTCTGAAAAGCGAGTATCTGGAACGGGAAATAACGGTATTTGATGCTAATGGCAAGCCAGTTTTTCTGCCGAGAGGCTCAACAGTTATAGACTTTGCGTTTAAGATAGATTCTAATAGTGCATCAAAGACAGCTTGCGCTCGCGTAAATGGCAAGCTTGTGCCTATATGGCATGAACTGAAGCCCGCTGACCAGGTTGAAATTGTTTATGCTAAAAGCAATCAGGTTATTGGCGACTGGCTCAACTTTGCGAAATGCTACGAAACTAGGCAGATCATTCGCGAGCTTGTTGAGCCCGAGCAGAAAGTGATCCATGAAAAGTTGGTTATCGAAGCAATTGATATGTTTTCGCTTGCAAAATGTTTTGAGCAGGCGTTGAGGTTTGGAGTTGTTAAAAGGTTTGTTGTTCATCAGTCAGGAGGCGCTGCAAAAGCCTCTTTAGAACTGGAGCTGAAGGATGCAAACGCAGAGAAGAAACTTCTCGAGAGGCTCTCAGGCATAGAGGGTGTTGCAAGCGTGATGCAGAGCTGACAGTTATTCCATATAGATTGCAGGCTTAAATGGCAGCGCGTTCTTTGCTTTCCCTTTTGGGTCATAGCCTGCTCTGTCCTCTTTCTGCACTATTATTTCACAACCAAATGTTTTTGCCAGAAATTGTTTCGCATCGCTGAGTACAGCAAAATCATCCACGAGCTCTCTCTGCACAAACTCGCTGAACTTATTTGCAAACTGCCTGGCAATATTCGCAGCTATGTTGCCCTTGCTTTTTATTTCAGGATCGCTCATTGCAATCCTTATCGCTTCTCTCGCATTTGGCCCTGAAAGCCTTTCTTTTAGAAGCCTAAGCAGCTTGCTTTTCCATTCGCTTGCTGTATAGAGCACAATCTTCTTCGGCTTTTCCAGCTTTGCAAGCCTTTTAATCTCGTTTATATCATTGACAACGTTTACTATCAGCTCCTCTTCCAGTTCGGCTTTCTTATCAATTTCGAGCTTTTCAGGCAGAGATGCTTTGAATATCGACTCCTCGTTGCCAAGCTTATGCCAGAGCTCTTCAGCTAGGTGAGGCATAAATGGGGCCATGCATAGGGACCAGTTCTTTATGAAATAATAATTCAACTCTTTGTTTTCCCTGATTTTTCTCCTATTATACCAGGTATAATCCTTCATGAGCTGGAAGGATATGCTCTGCAAAGCCCTTCTAAGCTCAATTCTTTCCATCGCTTGCATATATTCCTTGATTCTGCTATTGAGCCTGCTGTAGAACCAGCGCTCTGCTCTGTCAAGCGCTTGCGTGTTGAACTCTGCATTTGTGTTCTCTGCTAGTGTAAACAAATCATCAATGAATCGCTTCAACCTTGCCAAGCCCTTTTCAACCTCGCGTTGCTTCCAGTTCAGCTCTTCCCATGGTTCCACTATATTCACTAAGAAAAACCTTACAAAATCTGCGCCAAGTGCTTCGCACAAATCGTTTATCAGAATGACGTTGCCTTTCGAGGAAGACATCTTGCGCCCTTCAAGCACAACCATGCCAAGATTCAATGTGCCAAGCTGCCTTTTCTCTGGCGGAAATATTGCAGCATGCTGGAATATCGAAAATGACATGTGATTTGGAATAAGCTCTATAGCGCTAGCATTGTAAGCTAGCGGGTACCAGTAATCAAAGCTTTCTCGCATTTCTTTCAAAAGCCTTTCATCTATGCCATATTTCTTCGCAAGCTCGCTGGCGGAACCTTTATTCAAAAATATGTAATCAAAAACCTCTTCCTCAAGCTTCTCTGCAGGTACCTTTTTTATAAGGTGAGCGATTGTGAAGTATGCCATATAAATGGTTGAGTCTGCAAGCGGTTCGAGCACAAGGTCTTTCTGCCAAGGAAAAGCTGTGCCCAACCCTTTCGAGCGCGTGCACGGCTTATCCTCAAGCCAGTCAAATACCTTTTCGTATTGCGTTCTATATAGCTCTGGAACAATTCGCATGTTTGCAAGCGTTTTCTTTGCTTCTTCTTTCCATTCAGGGTTTGAGTATGCAACAAACCACTGATCCTCAAGCACGCGAACTACGCAAGCGGTGCCACATCTACATACTACACGCCCTTCAAGCTCATAGAACTTCATTGCTTTTCCTTCCTCCATAAGCTCTTTCTTTACCAGATCCTTCGCTTTGCTCACAGGCATATTAGCGTACTTTCCACAGTTTTCATTCATCACCCCCCTGTGAAAACCCAGCTTATAAACGAGCTTTTTCGCTTCCTCAAGCTTCTCTTCTTCGCGCTGATTCTTTATTTTCAACTCCTCACAAACCTTCACAGCAGCAAGCTCGCCGAGCTCGGGGGTTTTTATTATTGGAATAGGCTCAATCGCTTTGATTTTTTCAACATCCAAGTGATATTTTTTCATCAGCTTTTCATCGTTCTGCAGGTCTTTCAATGCTATATAATCTATTGGTGCATCGCTTGGCACAGAGGTTACTATGCCTGTGCCCGTTTCTGGCTTGCAGAAGCTCGCAGGCAGCACCGGAATGTTCTTTTCTATTCCAGGTGCGAGTACTTCCTTCCCTATAAGCTCAGAGCCTTTTATCGAACCAATCCTTTCAATGCCTTGGTTTTGCTGCTTGAACTTTTCGAAGAATTCATTGCTAGCGATCCACTGCTCATTATCCACTTTTATTATCGCATACTCCACATCAGGCCTTATCCAGATGTTTGTCTGTCCAAAAACAGTTTCTGGCCTTAGCGTAGCAGCAACAAGATATTTTCCATCAGAAAGCCTGAATTTAAGCAATACGAACTCCTGTATGCCAAGGCCCTCGCCCTCACTTAGATCATGGTCCCCAACAGGGTTTTTGCAATTGGGACAATAGCGCACAGGGTAACGGCCTTTCTTAATATAGCCCTTTGCATAAAGCTTTTTGTACTGCCATTCTATGAAACGCTGATACTGCTTATCAATCGTTGTGAGCTCGCGGCGCCAGTCTATGCCAAAGCCAAGCTTCTTAAAGCCAGATTTATAGCCATACTTTGCCTTATTTACCATATAATCTACAAAGCTTTCGGGGCTTTCTGTCAGGTATTTCAGCTCTTCCTTCGGAATATGGAAATTCTCTGTGAATATCTTCACGGTTTTTTCATCGTGCCTTCGCAACGCTTCAACAGCTGCAATAACAGGTGTTCCGGAAACATGCCAGCCCATAGGCATCAAAACATTCTTGCCCTTAAGCATGCTGTATTTCGCAACAATATCAGCAACGGTGTATGTGCGTGCATGCCCTATGTGCATCGCGCCGCTCGGGTATGGGTACGCTGCCTGTATGTAAAAGGGCTCTTTGCTTTTATCTATCTCCGGCTCAAATATTTTCTGCTCGTGCCAGTACCTCTGCCACTTCTCCTCAATACCTTTAAAATCCATGCCCAGACCTCGCGCGTATAAATGCCATATAAATGCAATAGTATGAAATATTGCTGATAAATGGTTTTAAAGATTGCTAACCCACTCTTCAATCACTGCATCGGAGCTCTTTATTTTAGCCCCATAGTTTGTTTTCATATATTCCAAGGAATCTCTGTGCGATTTTTCATCAAAGGCCTGCACGCAATCCTGAACCACAACAACTTTGTAGCCCCGGAAAAACGCATCCGCTGCTGTGTGCTGCACGCACACATGTGTATGAATCCCTGTTAATATCAATTCTTTTACACCTATTTTCTGAAGCAGCTCATGAAGTTTTGTGCCAAAGAATGCTGAGTAAGTCTTTTTTTCGATCACATAATCGCCTTTCTCTGGTTTGAGTTCGGGAATAATTTCAGCGCCCTTTGTGCCTTTCATTGCGTGCGGCCCCCACAACTTTAACTCAAAATCATCTTCGCTGTGAGCATCGCACGCATATATCACCGGAACATTATTTTGCCTTGCAATACTCAGAAGTTTTTGCAGGTTTGGAACTATGAGCTTGGCTCTCTCGCATTTAAGCCTGCCTGTAACGAAATCATTGAGCATATCGATTACAATAACAGCGGTCTTCATGAAAGCACCGCAAATATTCTTTTATGCTAATATTCTCTCATTATAGTGTGTTTGGATGCACCGATCTGGTCAGTCTGGCGAGCTTCTTATCCATTGTTATCAACGGTTCCTTTAACCTTCTCGCCAACCACAGATAGGCCGCATCATAGAATGTTATCTTTTTTTCTATAGCGAGTTTCAGCGTTTCGCTCCACACAGGTACTTCAGTCCTCATAAACTCATCTATAAATCTGCTCCATAAAAGCATTAGTTTCAGGGAATCTTTGCAGGACAGCTTCCTGATCAGCTGAACATCAGTTCTGAGGAGATTTCCAAGCTCGTAGTATATAAGGGTTGTGGTTGTGCTCCCTACCAATCGCTCAAGTTTTCCTGCCCTATATGCACCAACAAAACCGCTTGTATCAACGATCATTTCTCATCTTCCTTATGGTTTTTAAAATTTCTCTTTCAGAGATTGAAGCGAAACTTTCCCTGTATTTTTCCATCTCTTCAAGGAGTCTTTTTAGCTTGATTTTGCGATACTCTTCATGCAGCTTTTTCTTCGCTATTTCGCTTATAGAATAGCCAGCTCTTTCAAGCTCCTCAGCAGCCTCTTTGGAGATTCGTATACTTATAACCTTGCTCTTCATGTAAACATCAATGTAAACATATTAATAAAAACATTACCCGCTCATTTCCCCATTGCACGCTCAATATAGGCTAAGTACGGAAAACCCCCATAAACTATCTCTCTTCCGGCGAAGTGAATGAGCACATGCTCTTTCTTAAAGCCAAGCGCAACTGCGAGCTTTGCCGCGAGCATATCCGCAAGCAATTCTTCTGCCTGGTTTGGGTTCAGCTTTATAGCTCTTGCAAAGCTCGCAAGCATAGGTTTAGGGAAATGAGCATACTCGTGGCATAGTGTTAATATTCCATCCAAGCTCAACTTTTCACCGGAAAATATATGCTCGGCTGGCAGATTTATAAAATTCTTCTTAACAATCAAGCGTTTGCCTCCAATCTGAATAATCTTGAATAGAGTGACATTTTCACCTTTAACAACTGATACGCCAAGCCTATCCCCTATTTTGTAAAGCGCATACCTCAACGTTCCGCCGGGATAGAAAAATATCGGTGTCCTTGCAATGTTTTTTCCATCTCTGCAAAAAGAAGCCTTTCCATATCCGAACGGGCGTGCTTCTTCAGCTTTTCTAGCGCTTTAATCGCATGCGCTATAAATGCATCCAGTGCTTGTTTCCTTTTCTTCGTAAGAATGTGCTTCCCAAAAATTGCCATACAAAAATTAGCGCATGCGGATTTTTATTGGTTGCTCTCCGCAGTTGCTGTTAACTTATTTGGAATCTCACATCAGTTAGGCTTTTTAATTTAAGAATATGGGTGTTTGGTACATGCAAAAGTTCCACA
>JAGHBI010000004.1 GCA_021161055.1 Candidatus Iainarchaeum sp.
GCTAAAAAGGTGAGAATATGTTGGTTAAGGTTGAAATATATTATGATGGCAACTATTGGTGTGCTCGCGGCATAGGTGAGGATATATTCACGCAGGGAAAAACCCTGGATGAGCTGATGGAAAATTTGAAAGAAGCTGTTGAGGTGCACTTTGGCGATGCGATGGAAGATATAAAGGTACTTTCTATTTCCGAAATGGAAGTGAAAACACGTGCAAAAGCTGCCAGTAGTTAGTGGCAAACGTTTACTCAAATTTTTATCTAAGATTGGATATGTTACTGTAAGGCAGCGCGGCAGCCATATTAGAATGGAAAAAATAACACCATTAGGAAAGCATAAAATAACAATACCCTATCACAGAGAGATTGCAAAGGGAACACTGAATGACATTCTCACAAAGGTTTCAATGTGGAATTCCATTCCAAAAAAGAAGCTTATTGAAATGATAAAAAACATTTAGCTTAGCTATACAAACCCTAATTTAAAAACGCTTGCTGATGTTGATATTGTGCAGGCACAAATTTTAAAATAATCCTTGTATAAATCTATTGTATCGTGGTGGTTATATGGCGGAGATTGTTGTTAAGGTATCGAAGGAGGTTGAAAGGGTTATGAAAGAGCACCCGGCTATAGATTGGTCGGGGGTTGCTGAGAAGGCGATAAAAGAAAGGATAACCAAGCTTCAGCTATTTGACACGATAGCTTCAGAGAGCAGGTTGACTGAAAAGGATGCTTTGAAACTTGGGAGAAAGATAAATAGAGCATTGTGGGATAAGCATTATAAAAAGCTGGTTTAAATGGAACTGGTTGTGGACACGAACATCCTTATATCTGCGCTTGTTAAAGATTCGAAAACAAGAGAGTTGCTGTGCAATGGACGTCTTATTCTGTATGCTCCCGAACATATACTGCTTGAAATAAATGCACATAGAGAGGAAATCATAGCCAAGGCAGGGATATCTAAAAGAAGATTCCAGGAGCTCTTAGCATTGCTTATGGTGCAAATTTCTATCGTTAGGACTGAATTGTTTAGAAAGTTTTTGAAAGAAGCTCTGAAGATCGCTTCGCATCCAGAGGACGCACCATTTCTGGCATTGGCCATGCATATAACGTGCCCATATGGAGCAATGATAAAGGGTTAAAAGGGCAGCACAGAATTAGAGTATACTCAACAGCCGAATTACTCGAAGTGCTAAGAAACCCCTAGCTTTTTTACGCGATCCCAATTTGAAAACACTTGCAAAACCTGTGGAAAAACCGAATAGATTTGCCAAAAATCCTTTGCAAAAGCGTACCCTTTTTTCTTTATGTAATCCTGCAAGCGGTACCTTCCTCTAATTTTAAGCTTTTCATCCGTCAGAAGCCTCACCCCTGTGTAAAGGGTCTCCTCGAAAACCGAAACACTTGTAACAAAGCGATGTTTCGCCCTTTCAAAATAATTTATCGCCCTATCGCTCTTTTTGGTTTCTATCAGTAAACTTACCAAAAAGGAGGTGTCTAAAAAGATTTCCATAATTCTGACCTTATGTTCTTTATTTTTCTAAGAGAAACAGGCCTCTTTAGTTTTATCGGTTTGAATGGCAAAGTTCTGTCACTAACTGTAATCTTGAATTTCTTTCCATTCTTCAAACAAAGTTTCTTTGTTGGTTTAAGGACGCCATTTTCATATACTACTTCTATCACTTTATGCATCCAGCTCACATATGGAAAGATGCGAGAAACTGTTAAAAAACATTTAGCTGTTTTTATGCAAATCCCAGTTTAAAAAACACTATTTTGTCTTCGAGCTTATGGAGCAAAACAGCACAGGCAATGAACAGAAAGCGATGCTGAGAGAGTTGTATGGCTCGCAGGGAAACACCGAGCAGAAGGTATGGAAACAAAGCGACCATTATATAGAGAAGATGAAGCCTGCTTTTGCTATCCCAAAAACCCTCTTATGCTTGCAGCCCTCAGTATGTGCTCTGTCAGATGTTCTGTTTCATTCTTCTTTAAAGCTCTTGCAACGTATCCAGTTATCCTCAAATGCTCTTCATCTGGCTTGAAATCTATCGCAAGCCTTTCGATTGCCCCTTTTAACTCCTCTGGCAAAAAGCCTGTGTCTGGATTGAAATATTTTAAGGCATCTTGCATATCCTTTTTGAAATTCACATAAACCTTTCCTATGAACTTCAGGTCAGAATCGCTCAGTGCATTTAAACCTAAAAGCTCGGGTGGCACACCTATTGAGTAGAGGGCTGCTGTAAATGTTATTGCCCTGGGCAACGTGATACCGCGCATGCTACGTGAATAGCCAAACAGACCTATATGCAGCTTCCTCTTCCTCCTTCTGGGAATATGGCTTGCAAGTTTATTGATCGCTGGTGCCAACTCAACAATCTGTTTCTGATATTCTTGGGAGTACTTCCTAATTATTCCCAGGCATCTCTCCTCATCCACCTTCTGAGCCGTGCCTATCCTTCTTTTTCGAAGCTTCTTTATAGCCTTTCGTACCTCCTCTGCAGGGTTATCGTATTTAAATGCTGACTGCACCGTGAAAGTATGGGTGCTTGGATATTCCCTCGCAACTCTGGCAACGGTCTGTGGCCTGAGGTTTCCTCTAAAAGGAGATGAACCAACGCCAACAATGGGGCATATTTTAACACCAAGTTCCGCGGATAGTTTTTCCAGTCTTTGCAATGCAATCTTATTCAAGAGAACTGCACTTATCAAGCCATAGTTCATCGCAGGATCGGATCTTGCCAGAAAGACTCTCTGATATGCTACTTGCTTTCCCTGCAAGTATTCTGCGGTTATTCTGTGCGCACAGAGCATCTGTTCC
>JAGHBI010000100.1 GCA_021161055.1 Candidatus Iainarchaeum sp.
TGCTGGAAGAAAGCAGGAGGTTCTTGCAAGGATTGTTCTGCACAATTTCATGCAGCTTGTTGTTGCACATTATGAGGGCAGAGTGGAACTGGAAATTGGTTAGGGAAAATAATTATGACGCAAAGCCGTTTATAGGTTATTTTTCCCCAAACACTTAACTAACTTTAATTCTCTTACTGCTCGCTCTTCGTAACCTGTTCATTATTGCCAAGCCAATACCTTTTTCGTCTATGCCATTCGCAAATATAATCTCTACACCTTTTGTATCGAGTTCGCGAAGCAGAGCGAACAACCGCTTCCCAATATCTCGTTTCTTCTGCACGGCCTTTACAATAATTCCTTTCACCCCTACATTTCTTTTAGAACCAAATATAAGCAGGGCAACCTTCTTTGTTTTGGATTGCTGCTTGGCTAATTCCAAAGCTTTTGCAACAGCTTTTTCCTTGGGTCCTTCGACAAGCACAAGCTTCGCTTTGGGTGCATAGTGTCTGTTTTTTGTACCGGGCGACTTTGCAATGCTTGCTTTTTTCTCTGCACGGGCAACAGCATGTACTTTAACTTCTGGCAGAAACTTTCTTAGCTGTTCAGCGGTTATGCCGCCAGGCCTCAGTATCACAGGTCTTTTTGCAGTGAGATCAATAACTGTTGATTCCAGGCCAATATTGGTATTGCCTCCATCAATTATGCAAGCAATCTTTCCCTTAAAATCTTCAAGCACGTGCTTAGCACTGCTTGCGCTAGGCTTGCCTGATAGATTTGCTGAAGGCGCCGCTATCGGCTTTTCCGCATGCTTGCACAGAAGCCTTGCTATTCTGTGCGAGGGCATCCTTATAGCAACTGTTTCTAAGTTAGCGGTAACCGCTTTAGGAACGCAAGCTCTTTTGTGCAGTATCATTGTAAGAGGCCCGGGCCAGAAGTGTTTTGCGAGAATGAATGCGCTTTTAGGGATTTTCCTTGCAAGCTCTTTTAGCTGTTCGATGCTATAGATGTGAACTATTATGGGATTATCAAGTGGCCTTCCCTTTGCTTCAAATATTTTCCTCACAGCATCTTCGTTAAGGGCATCGGCGCCTAAGCCATAAACAGTTTCTGTGGGAAATGCCACAAGCTCACCCTTCTTTATAAATTCAGCAGCCTTTTTTATTGCTGCCAGCGCTGGTCTTTTCGGATCAACTTTCAGAATGAGGGTCTTCATAGTATCAGCCATAAAGCATGCCAAAGTACATATTTTCCACAAACAGCATGTAGCGATGTTCGGCACTCAGTGAGGGATGAGCAAAGTATTCCGGTGGCATTGCATAATATGCAACGTTCTCACCTATTTTTAAACCAATTATGTTTCCTTTCGCATTCGTTACAATAAACGGTACTGTTTTGCCGTATTCCTTCCCTTGGGCATATAGCTTGGAACCAAAATCGAGCGTAAGTACTGTTGTGCTCGTTCCTTTTGCAAGTGGTTTTACTATTGCAAAATCAGTTTCTGGGGTGATGTAAAACGGCAATGAGGCAGAAAGTCCATAGACAAACGGGTTTTTGCGATTTATTGGAATAAGGTTTCCAACAATGTGCTCTCTGCTAGGCATGCCTCTTATATCTGAATAGTTACACACATATTCAAGCGAAAGAAGCTCGTTGAGCAATACAACCTCATCGTTGAGCTTCCTTGCCCATGGGTTTATTATCTCATGCGGAGCATTGCTATCAATGCTTAGCTCATCCCTGTAAAGATATTCATTCTCACTTGTAACTTCCGCAGCTGCATCCCCTGTCCAAATAAGCCTGCCGCCTGTGTTTGCGTAATCGATAAACATCTTGAGTTTTTCTGAGCTCATTCTGCGCGCTTTTTCAACAATTACGACATCAAACTCCTTTAGGTTTCCGGGATTTATATAATCTATGTGAAGCATCGTTGGCCTTACACCGATATGGTTAGGATCCGACATCAGTTCGCTTAAAAGGTCGGGGTCGCCTAAACCATAGTCACCATAGGCTATGAGCACCTTCGGTTTGCCCCTGATTCCATAATAGATGCCACACCATCCAGGAATCTGCTTGCATTTCAACGTATTGGTCCAGGTCAATATGTAGAGCAGGAAAAAAACAAGAAGTATGAGCCCAACGACCTTTACTACAATAGCACTAGCCTTCGTTGCCTCATACATAACGTCAGCCATAATTTTAAATAGCTTCTTTTGTTTATAAAATAATATTGTTGAGGTGTTTTCATGGTAAAGCTAAGGAAAGGAAAGCGCGCTTACGGGCCGAGCAGCACTTTGGGAATAATGCGTTTCTTTGATACCGAAACGCGAGCACCAAAGCTGACGCCAGAATTTGTTGTAGCTGCATCGCTTGCATTTATCGCTTTGATACTGGTCTGGCATATAATGGTTGCAGCTTAAAAGGGCGTGTAGCTCAGTCGGCAGAGCAACGGTCTTATACACCGTTGGTCGCAGGTTCGAGTCCTGCCACGCCCATACGTAGGTTCGGGCAGGTGGTAAGTGGTTAGTGGTAGGTGGTGGGCAGTATATAGATTGTTGTTGAGTTTGAAAAAAGACTGATAAATATGGCACCAAAGCAAAGCAATTTATCCCTGCTTATAGCTATTGTAGCTGTTGTGCTAGGAGCTATAGCTCTTTGTATAGGCTGGATGGGTTATGGTGGTTATCTCTTCGGCATCCCAGCTATTTTGCTTGCTGCATATTCCATCAAAAAAGAGCAAAAAATATTGGGAATTATTGCAATAATCTTTGCTAGCATTGGGATTGCAGAAAGCTTTATCGTTATGCATATCCTAGTTCCTTTCGTAGAGCGTACTTTAGAGGAAGGTTTGGGTAAGTTTGGCGAAGAAGAAATTTCTGTCCTGCCAGCGGTATTAGAA
>JAGHBI010000021.1 GCA_021161055.1 Candidatus Iainarchaeum sp.
AATTAAAAGAAACAGATAAGGTTCTGGAAATAGGCGCTGGCACGGGCTTTCTTACTAGAGAACTGTGTAAGCATTGCAAGGTTTTCGCTGTTGAAATCGATGAGGTGCTTTGCGAGCTCTTGGGAAAGGAGCTCACTCATGTCAATGTTGAGATTCTTTGTGGGGATTTCCTAAAGATAGAATTGCCAGATTTCAACAAGGTTGTCTCGATACCGCCTTACCACATAAGCAAGAAAATAATGTTTAAGCTTTTAAGGCACGGCTTTGAGCTTGCAGTGCTTGTCTTTCAGGATGAATTTGCAGAAAAGCTTGTAGCGCAGCCAGGGTTTCCGCAGTACTCAGCACTGAGCGTACTCTGTCAGTACAAGACCGAGCCAAATATAATTGGAACGATCGGTCCAGGCTCGTTTTTTCCAAAACCAAAGGCAAAGTCAGCAATTATTAGGCTTGTTTCAGCTCAGAGGGAATGCAAGGTATTGAACGAAGAGCTGTTTTTCAGGTTCGTTGTGGAGCTTTTCAGATACAGGAAAAAGAACGTTGAGAATGCATTGCTGTGCAGCAGGAATTTTATAGAAAGTGGATTTGGTTTGAAACACAGAGAAGCGACAAAAGCGCTTGCAGGATTTGACCTAACAAAAAAGGTTGACCTTACGGAAGTTGGGGAATTCATCGAGATGTTCAATGCCCTTTGCGCTTTCTCTGGGAGCGTACAATAAACAGCACAATAAATCCGATCAGAGGTGTCAGGAAAGAACCCTCAGGAACGAAAAACCAGAAAGAGGGCTTAACGTTTACATATTTAAACAGCATGCAAGGGTCACAGTTTGAACTCATTGTTGCTTTGATTTTATAGACCCCAGCACTCAAATTTGTAAAGGTCACCGCACCAAGGCTGCATGAAACCCCTATTGAATAGAGCTCTTCATCATTCTCGCCATAAAGGGTTATTGTAACAATATTCGCATCTGCTTCCTTGCATCTCACATATACATCGAGGTTTTCGCCCTCATTAATGGGTTCTGCTGTTATGCTAACAAGCCCATTGATAGCATATGCGAACTGTGCCAGGGACAGGAAAGAAACCAGCACCAAAGCTAAAAACACACTTCTCATTTACTGCACCGCATTCTATACATTTTATATTTTCACTAAATTTATTGCCTGACCTTTTATTTAAACATTACTAAAAGATCTTCTTTATAATTATCCTGCTCAGCTCGATTCCATTATTGCGTTTTGCCTCTTTCATGGCAGAAGCCAGTTTTCTCTTGTTCTCTGCAAATATTTCGTAAAGCACCGCGCCTTTTTTTATGCTATCACCAACATCCACATGCAAAAGAACGCCTGCTTTTTTATCGTATGGAGCACCTGCAGCCCTTGCAATATTTGTCAAACGCCTCACATCTATGCGAGCTATTTCGCCCTCTTTTTTAGCGCAAATGCCTGCTTTGTATTGCGCTAGTTCGATATCCTTTGAACTGAAGATATTGCCTTGCTGTGCTTTTATTATTTGTTTCATCTTTTTCAATGCCTTGCCAGAGCGCAGTATCTTTTTTGCCAGCTCAAAGCCCCTGCCCTGCTTTGCCTTTCCTACAAGCTCAAAGAGCACGCCGGAAAGCTCACAGCTTTTTTGCGCTAAATTATCAAAGCACTTACCTTCAAGGATACGCATAACATGCCTTGCCTCAAGAGCTGGCCCAAATGCAGGACCTGAAGGCATTGTGCCATCTGTTATAACCGCTTCGATATGGATTCCGAGCTTCCTTCCAACCGCTAAGAACCTACCTGCAAGCATCTCCGCTTCGCTTTTGTTCTCTATCTTAAGCCCCTTCCCAATAGGGATATCAATAACAACATACTGTGAACCAACCGATGCCTTTTTTGCGAGCACGCTAGCGATTATCTGCCCCTGCGGATTTAAGGAAAGAGGATACTCAATCTTTATTATTTTTTCATCCACCGGAGCTAAATTGAGTGCTCCGCCCCATGCGATTACGCCACCTATTCGCTCAGTTATCTCTTTTATCTCTTCAGGCTGCAGACAGACATTTGCAAGCACCTCCATAGCATCAGCTGTGCCTGCTGCAGAAGTTATCGAACGCGAGGATGTTTTTGGAATATAGAGGCCTGCGGAAGCAACAATCGGAACAATTATCATCGTTGCTCTGCCGTTTATGCCGCCTATGGAATGTTTATCAACTATTGGTTCAACATCAAAATGTATGCGCTTCCCATTCTCTATCAGCGCTTTTGTCATTGCAACGGTTTCAGCCATATTATAGCCGCGAATATATACAGCGCTCATAAATGCGCCAGCTTCAACATCGCTAAGCCTGTTCTGGTCAAGGTCTCTGACAATCGTTCTTATCTCTGAAGCGGTTAATGCTTTGCCGAGAATCTTTTTCTTTATATACTCAACGCTTTTAGGCCTTTCAACCGCACGCACTTTCAGAGTGCATTCTCCTTTCACTTTGAGCGCATGCAATATATCCTCGAAAAGACCTATCTCCTCGCGAGATACCAAGGAATGGGTAACATCAATTATTGCAATCAAGCTTTTCTTGGTTTTTGGATTCTTTATTTCAACCCTGTCTAATGGCATTATGCCGAGTTCCCTAGCAACATCTTCATGCAAGATTGCAACTGGCTTGCCCGCCTTTATTGGCAACACTCTTGCATTTAAACTCAAAGTGAATCCATCCATAAAACCACCAATCGAGGAGGTTGCTCTATAGAATAGAGTCTCATTGTTTAAAAAAGTATTGCAACAGGAACCTCCAGCGATCAGAGAAACTACGTTTCTCCGATACCTCTTCCTTTTTTTATTCATGAACCATGAACTCCCTAATGCTTGCAAGTGTTTTTCCTGAAAAAACAGGGCCGTCTTTGCAAACCAGTTTGCTGCCTAGAGCACAATGGCCGCAAATACCAACAGCACATTTCATTCTTCGCTCTAAAGAGAACTGCGATTTAATGTTGTAATGTTTGCATAGTGCAAGAACTTGCACCATCATTGGCTCTGGTCCGCAGCAATAAATGCAATCATACCTTTTGCTTGCAAGCAAACGTTTTAGCAATTCAATGCAGGTGCCTTTTTTACCAAAGGAGCCATCCTCGGTACTGACAAAAAGCTCTGCAACCTTTTCAATCCTCTCCAAAAAGACCAATTGGTCTCTCTTTCTTACTCCATAAACAAAATCCACCATTGCACCATTATTTGAAAGCGTCTCCGCTAAACGAACAAGTGCTGCAATGCCAATGCCGCCAGCAACCAAACAGGCATGCTTCACATTTTCATATTTGAATCCCTTCCCATAAGGACCGCGAATTCCAACACAATCACCTACTTTCAGCTCAAACATCTTTTTTGTGAACAAGCCTCTTTTCTTAACTGCCAGCTCCAAAGGGTTTGTTTTTGTTGGACTGAAAGGTCTTTCGCCGATGCCAGGCAGCCACAGCATTATGAACTGTCCTGGCTTTGCCTTGAGTTTACATTCAAACTCAAATATTTTTATATCTGCACCATAGCTCTGCACATTTATAATTTTCGCGCCAACAAACCTGTTCCTTTCGAATCTACTGGTGAGCAAAACCTATCAACTCCTCAATGCTTCCATAACCATGCTCTTTCATCCATCGGGAAAGCTCCTCACAACATTTTCTAAAAACGCAGGGGCCGCGCTGCAGAATACCTGTGGCAATGCCAACAGCGCTTGCTCCTGCCATAAGCATTTCTATTACATGCTCGCCTTGTGAAACGCCACCAAGGCCGATTATGGGAATCTTTAAATGCTCATAGAGCTCATATATTGCACGAACAACCATTGGCCTTATTGCAGGCCCGGAAACGCCACCAACCTTAAATGATAGCACAGGTTTTGCTGTGTTTATATCAATTACCATTCCAGGGCCAAGAGTGTTTGAGCATGTGATTGCATCAGCGCCAGCTTTCTCTGCTGCTAACGCGATTTCAACAAAATTAGGCAAACCTGCGTTTATTTTGAGAAAAATTGGCTTTTTCGTTTCTTTCCTGCAGGCCTTAATAATAGCCCTTACTTTCTCAACATTGGATTGCCCCGCCAGCAACCCATAGCTTGGGGTATGCGGGCATGAAACAGGAAGCTCTATCGCTGCAAAGTCGAGCTTATCAAATGCACTAACAAGTTTGGCGAAGTCGCGAGCATTGCTTGCTGTACAGCTTCCAAAAATAGGTACTGAAAAGCAGCTGAGGTCGGCAAACTCCTCTAAAGCAGCAGAAAGGCCCATATTGCAGTAGCCAAAGGCATTCAGCACACCTGCCTCGAAAAAGGCAACATTCGGCGTATCGTGACCGGAACGTTTCTCCAAGGTTATGCTTTTTATGGTCAGCGCACCTGCGCCGCCTCTTTGCGCTATGAGGAGGTTGTTTTTATTCAGACCAAGAACGCCTGAAGCTAACACCAGAGGGTTTTTGAGTTTGATTCCGCAAATGCTTGCTTGCAAATCCATTGAAAAGCACCGCATATCGCTATTTAAAACCAATCTCCCTATTGAGCTCCTTTAATGCCCTTACTGTTGAGCCTGCAAAATCCTCGCTTTCGAATCGCTCATAGGCATAGTTCAGACCGCTTGATGAGTTTATCCTGACAATTGTCAGGTTATAACCTGCACTTTTTAATACTTCAGCAGTATCGCTTGCAGAACCACCCTGTGCGCCAACACCAGGTATAAGCAAAGGTATCTCTATGCTTGGGCTTTTCTTGAATGTTCCCAATATTTTCCCAAGCTCAGGCAGAGATGTTGCACCCACTATACTGCCAAGGTTGCCTTTGCTGTTCGAGGCCCAGATTATGAGCTTTTTGGCTAAGGTGATGTAAAGAGGTTCCCCGGAAGTATTGCGAAGATTCTGGAATTCCTTAGCGCCGGGATTTGAGCTCCTGGTCAGCACATAGACACCTTTGCCACGCTTGCAGAACTCAAGGAAAGGCTCTATGGAGTCGCGACCAAGGAATGCCTGAACGGTGCATGCGTCCGCTTGCCAGAAATCAAACATTTCTTTTGCGTAAGCAATGCAAGATTTGCCAATGTCAGTGCGCTTTGCATCAAGTATCACTGGCACCGAAGTTTCCTTGCACATAGATATCACCTTCTTTAGCGCCCTCAACCCCGCAAAGCCGTACTGTGCATAGAAGGCATAGTTTGGCTTAAACGCAGCAGGCAGACAGTTTTCAGCGATGCAAGCGTTGATTATTTCCGAATAAAACTCAACAATTGTTTGCTCCGCATCCTTGCCTCGCAAAGGTATGCGTTCTAACACAGGGTCAAGGCCCATGCAAACTATGCTCTTATTTTTTTCAGCCGAACTTTTCAGCAATTCAATAAATTGCACACAAAGCACCTCCTATTCAAATCCAAATTTTTTAGCCCATGTTTCTGGAGCCTTGTTCCACTCCAAAGCGATTCGCCTTTCCTCAGCACTTATATAGCCTTTTTTCTCTGCCACATCTATGAGAATGGAAAACCGCGTAAGAGCATGCAAACTCACTTTATGCCTTTTGAAATTATCCTCTGCCTTTTTCATCTCATACGTGAATATAGCCAAGCAGTTATTGGCGATGCAGCCTGCGCTACGTAAAGCCTGCACGGTGCCTAAAGCGCTTCCGCCTGTGCTTATGAGATCCTCCACAGTAACAGCGATTTGCCCCTGCCTTACAATGCCCTCAATAACATTTTCCTTCCCATGCGATTTTTTCTCGCTTCTAACATAGACCATGGGTTTATCGAGAAGCTCCGCGAGCCATGCTGCATGCGGAATACCCGCCGTTGCAGTGGCTGGAATAGCGTCGGGTGCAATGGTCTCTTCTATCATAAGTTTTGCCATAGCCCTGGCAACCTTACGGCGATCCTCAGGATAGCTCATGAGAAGCCTGTTGTCTGTATATATTGGCGAAAGTATACCAGAGGCATACCTGAAAGGCTTGCTTGGCCTTACAGTTACAGCACCTATCCTAAGCAACAATTCAGCAATCTTTTCCTCACGCAACATCTAACCACCTACAAAAAAGTTTTTGCCTTTAACATGAGCTACAATCTGGCCATCATCGAAACAAAGCACGCCTTTAAATACCGTCTTTTCAACACAGCCTTTTAGCCTGCGACCTTCAAATGGGCTCCAGCCGCACTTAGTAAATAAAGACTCTGAGCCTATTCTCTGTTCGCGCTTCAGATCAACTATGCAAAAATCTGCATCATTGCCAATCTTTATTTCACCTTTACCTTTCAGGCAAAAAATCCTTGCGGGATTTCTGCAACAGCAATCGAATATTGTTTTAAGTGAAATAAGCTTGCGGTTGTAAGCGTCGAGAAGTAATGGAAGCATAGTTTCTATGCCGGGAATGCCACTGCACGCATTTTCATACTCGCACTGTTTTTCTTCAAGCGTATGCGGAGCATGGTCTGATTCAATAATATCAATCAATCCGGAGTTCAGCGCCTGCCATAAAGCCTTCCTATCTTGTTTCGTTTTTATAGATGGGTTTACCTTTGCAACATTGCCAAGCGTTTCGACATCTCTATTTATTAAAAATAGGTGATGCGGTGTTACACCGCAGGAAAATGCAAGCCTCTTTGCTTTCGCTTCTTTTATGAGCTCTATGCCAAGCGAGCCTGACACATGGCATATATGCAAAAAAGCCTGTGTTTGCTTCGCAAGAGCCAATGCGTTTTTTATTGCAACCGCTTCTACTTTTGCATTTCTTATCTTATGGTGATACCGCAATCCGTATCTGCCTGTTCTCTTTGCAGAAGCGATGTTTTGCTCTAAAGTGCATTGGTCCTCTGCGTGCACTGCAAGCAGTTTGCCAAATCTCGCAGCAACATTAAATGCCTCGCGCTGCAGTACAGGGTCTTTAACAAGCAGGTCTCCTGTTGTTGCACCCATATAAAGTTTAAGGCCAGCAATCCTTTGCGCAACCCTTTCATTCAGTTCATTTATTTTATCTGAGACGCCCAAATAAAAGCCATAATCTATGCACGCAGCTTTTGCGACGCTCCTTTCCTTAAGCGATAGTGTTTTTTCGTCGCATATTGCAGGCCTATTATTTGGCATATCCAATACTGCCGTAACGCCGCCATGCAACGCTGCCATGCCAGCGGTTTTCCAGTCTTCTTTCCATTCGTTGCCAGGCACCCTAAAGTGAACATGCACATCAATCAGGCCGGGGAAAACAAATTTATGGGAGCAATCAATAGTATGCTCTGCGCTCAGCCTCTTTGCTACCGCTGTTATTTTGCCAGAATCAACACCAATATCACAACGAACGAGCCTGCCTCTGTAAAACGTTTTGCACGCTTTCAACACAAGCTCGTGCATTTCAAACCCTTATCCTTGAAGAATATTCCTCTCTTGACATTATGCGTTCGCAGTAGTGGCATTTCGCCTTGCCTGTTTTTATATCTATGTAAAACCTTGAAGGAACGTTTTCCCTGTTTGTTATGCAGTTCGGGTTTATGCATACAATAATATTGTGTGCCTCCTTCGGTGCACTCAAACGTATCTTCTGCTTCACCTCATTGTTCTCTATTATATTGACTGTTGCGTTTGGCGCTATCAGAGCGATCTTTTCAAGCTCTTCATCACTCAGTATTTTATTCTCTATAAACACCAAGTCCTTTACACCAAGCTTTCTGCTTGGCACTCTTATTGCAACAGTAATTGTGCTATCCGCTTTGCCCACAATCCTCAAAATCTTAAATGCTGAGCCCGCAGGCAAATGATCTATAGTTGTGCCCTTTGCAATAGGCTTTATGTAAAGCCCTCTTTCAGTCTTCTTCACCATTTTCTCACATCCTTGAGGAGTACAAGCAAGGCTTCCCTCACAGGAATCCCATTCCTTGCCTGCTCGAAATAGAGTGCATGCTCTGTTGAGTCCAGCTCATAGCTCAGCTCATTTACTCTTGGCAGAGGGTGCATTATTTTAAGCTCGGGCTTTGCATCCTTTATCGCCTCTTTATCGACTATATACGCACTTTTTACCTTCTCATAATCCACAGGGTCTGGGAATCGCTCCTTCTGAATCCTCGTAACATAAAGAACATCAAGCTTTGCGATCACTTCGCTCAGCTCCGTGTGTTCGCTAAACCTAACCTTGCTTTTGATGCTGTCCTTTATATGTTCAGGCATAGCGAGCATTTCTGGTGAGATGAACGCTAGCTTTATATCCTCAAAAAGAGAAAGTGCCAATGCCAAGCTATGAACTGTACGGCCATACTTAAGGTCGCCGAGCAAACCTATTGTGAGGCCATCGATTCTTCCAAACGCCTTTTTTATGGTATAAAGGTCAAGCAATGTTTGCGTAGGATGCTGATTGGCACCGTCGCCAGCGTTGATTATTGGTTTGTTGCTTACCTCGGAAGCAAGTCTAGCGGCGCCTTCGATATAATGCCTCATCACAATGATATCAGCATATCTAGAAACAACACGAATGGTATCGCTTAGCGTTTCACCCTTCTTAGTGCTTGAAACGTTTGCATCAGCAAACCCAATTACGCTGGCGCCAAGGTTTTGTATTGCTGCCTCAAAGCTGAGCCTTGTTCTCGTGCTTGGTTCGAAGAAA